>NZ_JACBXB010000009.1 GCF_013870575.1 Pseudonocardia pini | reverse complement strand
CAGCGCGTGGTGATCGGCCTGCTCGTCCTGGCCGTGGTCACGGCGGTGGTCGCGGCCCTGAGCATGCCGGCGCTGTGGTGGGTGCACGGTCTGGTCGACCTCGCGCTCGTCGGGTACCTGGTCTACCTGCGGCGCCAGGTGCGCATGGAGGAGGCGATCCGGGCGCGCAGGGCGGCACGGATGGCAGGCACCAGGCGTGCCTCGGCGGCGGACGACCCGGCGCTCGACGAGTGGGCCCGCCGCGGCCGCGAGGTCGGCGACCAGGGCCGTGCCGAGACCGGGTACTACGCGGACGACGACGAGGGCGACGAGGGCGAGGACCACCGGGAGGACCGGGCGGACCCCGCGACCGCCGGGCACTCCGACGAGGACTGGACGACCGACGACGGCACCGGCCGCGTCCGGGGGACCGGCGAGCCCGTCGGTGTGCTGCCCGCGCGTCGCCGGACCCTCGACGGCGGTGCGGCGACGCCGGAGTTCGAGTCCGCCCTGCCGCGCCTGCAGCCCGCCCCGGCACCGCCGCTTCCTGCGGGAACGCAGCTCGTGGACGTCGACGAAGAGGAGGACGAGCTCCCCCTCGACGCCGAGGAGACCACCCGCGGGTACCGCCGTGCGGCGGGCGAATAGCCCCTGATAAGGTCTCTCCTGCACGGCCGGAAGGCCTGCAGGCCTGGGGCTGTAGCGCAGTTGGTAGCGCGTCTCGTTCGCATCGAGAAGGTCAGGGGTTCGATTCCCCTCAGCTCCACAGCAGCTCAACGGCCCGGTCCCCTGTGTGGGAGCCGGGCCGTTTTTGCGTGTACAGCAGCGAAGTACAGCAGTGAGTCACCCTCCGAGGCTGTCGCCGAGCTTGTGCAGCGCGGCCTTCGTCGCTGCCGAGGACGCCTGCGAGTAGATCTCCATCGTCACCGAGAACTGGGCGTGCCGGAGGATCCGCATGATCACGCGCGGGTGGACGTCGAGGTCGACGAGGAGCGTCGCGCAGGAGCGCCGGGCGTCGTGAATGGTGATCTTCCGGACCTCGGAGCGCGCGCAGCGGTTGTCCCAGGAGCGGTTGAAGTTGCGCGGCTCGATAGGCAACCCGCTCTTGGTGGTGAAGACGAGGCCCACCGTGTCCTGCCAGGCCCTGCCAACCTTCGCGCGATCCGCGCGCTGGACCTCCTGGCGGTGCCGCAGAGCCGTGATCACGACTTCCGGCAGCGGCAACGTGTCGTCCGACGCCTCGGTCTTCGTCTCGCGGTGCAGCAGCTCACCGCTGGCGCGTTGGAGCTGGCGGCCGACCGTCAGCTCGCCGCCGTCGAGATCGAGATCCGACCACGTGAGCCCGAGGATCTCGCCCTTTCGCAGACCGAGGACGACGGCCAGGACGTAGGCCGCGAACATCGCGTCCCGCGCGCTACGGGCGGACTCCAGGAAGATCCGCACCTCGTCGGTGGTCCACGCCTTGCGCTTCTTCTTGCGGACCGAGGGCAGGGTGACGAACTGCGCGACGTTGCGCGTGACCAGCTCCGAGCGGACGGCGTGGGAGAGCGCCGAGCGGAGGCAGGCCCGGATGTCGCTGATGGTGCGCGCGCTGGGGACGTCGTGGCAGCAGAGCCCGCGAGCACAACAGCGCCGCGCCTTCTCCTCCCGCCGCTCGTCCTTGCCCTGCTCGCAGCACTGGCAGAGGGTCGGCAGCGTGTTGATCCACTGCTGCACGTCCCGGACCTGCAGCCGGTCGAGCCGCCGCTCTCCGATGCCCGGCACGATGTACCGGCGGACGAACAGCTCGTAGTTCACGTACGTCAGCGGCGCCCGGTTCGGCTTGATCACCTCGGCGAGCCAGGACGCGAGGAACGCATCCAGGCGCGGCACGGTGGTCGCGACGGGCCCGGCCTTCGCCGCCTGGTGGAGCGAGAGCCACTTGCCGTGCACCTCGTCGCGGGTCTTGCCGTAGACGTACTTGCGCTTCCGCGCCCCGGCCGGGGTCTGGACCCACGCGTAGGCGGCGAACCCGTTGCGGTGCGGGTAGATCGAGCCCTCGCCGTTCGCGCGTGCCTTCGTGGTCATCAGGCAGCCTCCGCGGCGCGGCGCTGGACGTACTCGTCGACCCACTCGGGCAGGACCCTGCGGTGGCGGCCGTCCTTCAAGGACCGGATCTCACCGGTGGCGACCAGCATCTTGGTCTTGGAGAGCCCGTAGTTGAGCATCACGGCCACCTCAGCGACCGTGTGCCAGCGGACCACGAGGCGGGTCGACGAGGCGGTCACGGTGTCCTCCTGGCAGTGCGTCGGTCGTCTCGGATGCGTTCTGCATGGGCGAGGGCCAGTTCTCGGTCGGTGTCGGTGTGATGGCCGATGCCGACGAGGTGCCAGTCGTTGACGACGATCACGGGCTCGTCGGCGGAGTGGCCCAGCTCGGCGAGCTGCTCGGCCAGTCGCCAGGCCCGGCGCTCTCCGCGGATGGTGCGGAACGCGGTGGAGTAGGCGCGGCTCTTGGTGAGGAAGTGGCCGCGGAACCCGAGCATGTGCGCCCACTTGCGCAGGTTCAGCTCCGCGTACTGCGTGAGCCCGCCGAGGTGCCAGGCGGTCTCGATGAGCCGGCGGTGGTGGTCGGCCAGGGCCATGTGCTCGAGGTGGGCCAGGGAGCGGATCGGGCGGTCCGGGTGCCCGTCGGTCTTGCCGGTGCCCTTGGTGGCGTACTTGGCGATGTACCCGGCGAGGCGGGTGTCGGTGATCTCGCCGCTGTCGTCGGTGACGGCGTCGTGGGCGGTGGGGGTGATCTCGCGGAGGTCGAGCTGGGCGCCCCAGCACAGCGTGAGCATGGTTCCGTCGGGTCGGGCGACGTCGAGCACGGTTGCGGCAGCGGCCTCACGGACGACGTCGTGCAGCCCTGCGGCGGTGATCCCCACGGGCGGCGGGTCCGCAGGCCCATCCGGTCCGTCGAGCCTGATCGCGGCGTGGAAGTGGACGAGTCCGCGGCGTTGGTACTCGGCCACCTTCGCGTAGGACAGCCGGGCGAGGGTGCCGAAGCGGCGCCCTGAGACGCCGAGGCGGGCGGCGAGGGCGCGGCGGAGGGCGATGGCGAAGCGGGCCCAGAGCTTCCCGGCGTGGGCCTGCCAGAGCACCGCGGCTTGGTAGTCGTAGGTGTCGTGGTCGACGGCTCCGCCGATGTTGGGGTCGTTGGCCTGATGGTGGCGCCCGCAGGAGCAGGGGATGACCCGGCCGCGGGCGGTGAGCCGTCGACTGTGGACAGATCCGAACGACGGCGCGGTCAGGGTGAGGAACACCCGAGGCCGGTCGGTGACCGAGGCCGGGACGCCGCGTTCCTGGCCGGCGAGTCCGGCGCGGATGAGGTGGAAGGCGTCGGCGGCGTAGCGGTCGGAGCAGGCGGGGCAGACGGTGTCACGGCGGTTGCCGCAGGGCGCCCAGACCTCTCCGGAGCGCTGGGCCAGGACCTCTCCGGCGGTCGTGGTGATGGTCGAGGAGCCGCGCAGCCGGACCGGGTGGGCGCAGCCGCCGGTGGCCTCCATCCGGGCCCGCCAGGCGGGGTAGTCGAAGGAGCGGAGCCGGGCGGTCAGGTCGAGATCGTGGTCATAGGTCATCGGGTCCACCACCAGGTGTAGCGGGCCTCGTAGCCCCACTCAGCGGCCAGAGCGCGGGTCGTCTGCCACTCGACCAGGACCGCGCCTACGACGGCGGCCCAGAACCAGCCAGAGCCAGTACCGAGCAGCAGCCAGAGGACTCCGAGGACGGCGGCGAGAGCGAGGGTGACGCGCAGCCAGGTCGCGGCGGCCCATCCGGTGACGGCCCACATCACGCAGCCTCCCCGTCGATCGCGCGCAGCTCCGGCGTGGCGGGCGGTGCGCACTGCTGCACGAGCTCGTCGATCTCGGCGTCGGTGACCAGGCAGGCGCGGAAGCGGATCGGCAGCCGTGAGCGTTGGTCGATGACGTAGCCGATCCCGGCGTGGTCGTCGCCGCCGGGGATCTCGTCGGCCAGTGCACCCCGTTCGCGAGCCCCGTCCCCGAGGATCATGTCGACATGGCTGGCGGCGGTGACGCCGAGGCAGATCCGCGTGGTGAACAGGTCCCGGACATCGACGACGTCCTTGGTCGGCTCCTGCACATAGCCCAGTACCGAGGTCAGGCAGGCCCGGCCCTGGGTGAGGATCTCCGCGAGCAGCCGCAACGCCTCCCGAACGTCGGCGCGTTCGCCGTAGGCGGTGAGCATCGCCATCTCGTCGATGATCACCACGTCCAGCGGGGTCGCCGGGCTGACGTCGAGGCGGCGCAGGCTCTGCTCGGCCATGAGTCGCTGGCGGGCCTTCATCTCGTCGCGGACGTCGGTGAGCAGCGCGATCGCCTCTGCGGCGGTGGTGGCGTGGCGGTGGAACAGCGGGATCCCGCGGCGGGTCTCCGCGCCGCCCTTGAGGTCGATCACGTGCACCCGCACCAGCCCGTCGCGGATGGCGGGTCCCATGGCGCGCAGCGGAGACCAGATCAACGAGCCTTTCCCCGAGCCAGATGCACCGGCCACCGCGACGTGACGGCCGGGCACCCCGAGGTCGAAGGGGTGGCCGTACTCGTCCTCCCCGATCGGCAGGGCCGACAGATCGACCGAGTCCGCGGTGGAGGGGATCGCGGGGGCGGGGATCGGGAACCGGAATGGCATCTCCCGCTCCACTACGACGGTGAGTACCCCGGGACGGTGCCGGACGACAGCGACCCGATGCGCCCGCAGAGCGTCGGCGAGGGGCTCGGTGCGGCCGGTCCAGAGCGTGAGGTCCTGTCCGCGGGTCAGTCGCACACGCAGCGTGTCGAGCGTGGGTGAGGCGGAGCGGACGCGGAGCACGCGCGGGGCGTGGATGTGTCCCGTGTGGTGGTTGGTCTGGGCGAGCCCGCAGTCGGCCAGCAAAGACGACCAGCGGCGGCCGCGGTAGGTCGTCCAGCGTCGCCAGGTGGCGCGCAGGGCGGGGGCGGCCCAGCGGTCGAAGGAGGGCGGGTGCAGCCGTCCCCAGACCACGACCACAAGGGCGAGCGATCCGACGCCGATCGCGGTCGGGAGCGCACCGAGGAGCACTGAGGCGGCGACCAGGGCGCCGGGGACGAGCGCGAACAGCGGGTGGCGGACGAGCCAGGCGACACCGCGGAACTCGCCGCCGACCCGGCGGGAGGAATGCCGGACGGTGTCGTGGCGGGCGCGGTGGTGGCTCAGGGACGGGCGGTTGCTGGGGCGGGGCATGGTCAGACTCCCTTGCGGATGGCGAGCTGGGCGAGGCGCAGTCCTTCGGCGACTCCGGCGCGCCAGGCCTGCTCGGTGGGGATCTCCGGAGTAGTGGCGTGCAGGAAGCGGCGGCGCTCGCGGTCGAGGCGACGGACGAGGCGCCCGACGCCGTGGACGGGCTGGCGGACCCGGCCCTTCCGGGTGCGGGTGGCGGTCAGAGACATGACGGCTCCTTGGGTGTGGTTGCGGGACAGGGGGTTCCGGTGCCGTGGCAGGTCGGGCACTCACCCGCGAGGCAGGCAGGGCAGTCGCGGCCGTCCCCGGCGCCCGGGTGGGTGTCGGGGGTCGTGCCGTAGCCCTGGCAGGTGTCGCACGAGCCGGAGCCCGTGCAGTCGGGACAGGTGCTCATCGGGGGCCTTCTGGGTCGGTGGGGCCTGTTTCGGGCAGGGGGCAGCCACTGCGGAATTGCTTGTGATTTCGCCGATCAGAAGGGGGTCGGCTGCCCCGTGCCCGGAAGCGGCGGCGGTCAGGCCGCGGTCGTGCTGGTGGTGCTGGTCTGGCTGCGTGCGGTTTCGAGCTGGGTGACGACCTCCGCGAGGACGTCACGGAGACGGACGAGGTCGCTGTGGTGGCCGAACACGGTCACGTGGGCGTCGGAGCCGTCGATGCGGACCGTGGCGCGGTCCTGCTCGGGGTAGAGGCGGGTGGCGTAGCGCGTGGTCTCGTAGACGTGCACGCCGACCTCCACATGTGTGGTGGGCAGGAAGGCGGGCCGGGCCATCACTTCTCCCCGGACGGGCGCGGCGCGGGGGCGTGCTTGATGCCCATCGCGCGCCATGCGAGTCCGGCGTTGACCCGTCCGGCGGTCTCGATCTGGTAGGGGGAGACGCGGGCGTCGAGCAGCTCGACCCGGACGTCCTCGCCGAAGTCGGGGCCGGGGTCGGTCCCCAGCGTCACCTTGATCTCCTCGCCCTTCGGGGCCCGCTCGCCGGGCTTGACCCGCAGCTTCGCGAACAAGGACACCGTGAACTGGGTCGCGCCGTCCCGGTCGGTGACGGGCGTCTGGGCGCCGTTGGCGTCCTCGCGCATCTTCGGGGTGGGCGGCTCGACGATGGTGAGCTTGTAGCCGCCGAGGTTGACGGGGATGTCTCGCACTGGTGCTCCTTGGTCGAAGTGTGCCCCGCTCTCGGGGCGTGTCTCGACCGTAGCACGTGCCGCCTGTGCGTCTTAGTCATGTTGGTCAGGTTGCGACACAGTCCACCCAGGTGGCCTAGCCAGCCTATTGAGGGGCACGTAGGGTGAGCGGCATGCAGGACTTGGACCCCGACGACCCGCGGCCGCCGTATCGGCAGGTGGCGAGTGCTCTACGTGCAGCGATCCTGACACGTTCGCTCAAGCCGGGGGAGAAGCTGCCGTCCGGCCCCGAGCTGGCCAAGCGCTACGGCGTCGCCCGCATGACCGCCCAGCAGGCCATCCGCGTGCTGCGCGAGGAGGGGCTCGTCGTCTCCCGGCAGGGGAGCGGGGTCTTCGTGCGTGAGCGCACCGAGCGTCCGGTCGGGCTCCGACCGCACATCGAGCGGGCCTTCGAGGCGGAGAAGGTCAAGGTCGACTTCGCCGGGTTCTCCGGCGAGACCCTGCACGGTGCGATGTCCGAGCCACTGGACAAGATCCGCGCCGGCCAGGTGCGCCCCGAGTCGATCCGGGTCCGGATCCTGGTCCCGGACCCCGCGCAGCCGTGGACACTCCCGGCGACGGTCGACGGGCTCGCGGACAGCCCGGCGTTCCGGGCACGGGCGACCGGGATCATGCAGCGCCACACCGAGGCCGTCGTCGAAGCGGTCAACGAGCTCGGCGAGCTCGGCCTCGTCACCGACGCCGCCGCGGAGGTGCGCGTCGCGCCCGCGGTACCGCTGTTCAAGCTCTACGTGATCAACGATGCCGAGGTGTTCTTCGGCTACTACCCGGTCCAGGAGCACACGGTGAAGCTCGACGGCGACCAGGTGCCTATGTGGGACCTCATGGGCAAGGACGCCACGCTGTTCCACCACAGCGCTGACAGTGACCCCGATACCCTCGCCTCCCAGTACGTCGCCCAGTCGAAGATGTGGTTCGACAGCGTGTGGGGCAGCGTCGCACGCCCGTTCGCCCGGTGAAGCTCGCTCAGCTCCTCGAGGAGCGCCGCCACGTCCTGCTCGACTTCGACGGCCCGGTCTGCGCGGTGTTCCCTGGCAACCGCGGACGGGAGTCTGGCGACGCCATGCGTCGGCTACTGGGCAAGCGTTGGGCTCAGCTCCCACATGAGGTCTCCATCGCCGACGACGCGTTCGTCGTCCTGCGCCACTTCGACCGGCGCGAGCGCGAGCTGGCCGAGAAGGCGGAGCAGGCGTTCGCCGCGGAGGAACGCAAGACGGTCCTGACCGCCACGCCGACACCCGGCGCGCTGGATGCGATCAAGGCGCTGCGCGGGAGCGGTCACACGATCACCATCGTCAGCAACAACTCCGAGTCGGCGATCATGGCATTCGTCGACCAGCACGGCCTCGACGGCGAGATCGACGGAGTAGTCGGCCGGACCCGGCCGCGCACGGAGGACCTCAAGCCGGAGCCCCACCTACTCCGCCGGGCGCTCGACGAACGCAACGCCGCGCCCACTGAAGCGGTCCTGATCGGCGACTCCGTGACCGACATCCAAGCCGCACGAGCCGCCGGAATCGCCGCCATCGCCTACGCCAACAAACCCGGCAAAGACCGCGCCCTACGCTCCTTCGAGCCCGACGCACTGATCAAGTCCATGGACGAGATCGCCCACGCTGCGTAACCGCGAACTACAAGATCAAACGAGTCACACCTAGGCATCGTGATCCACAGGTGCACTCTCCGTGCCCATACCGACGCCCTGTGACGCGACTGCGACAGCGTGCCGCAACGCATCCAGTTCCGGCGCCCCGGTCGGCCCGGCCCCAGTCGAGTACAGGCGACACGAGAGTTCAGGCCCTCGCACTGCAAGGTCACCGAACGGGTCAACGCCGTCGATCACGACAGTGGGTGAGCCTGCGAAGACTTCGGCGGTGGCGACGGAGTCCTGGGTGAGCGTGACGACCTCAATGGCCGTGTCAGCGCGCCCGGCCTCGTCGAGAGCCTGCCGAAGCCGCGTATAGGCAAGTCTCTCGTTCGGGCAGTCCGGCACGACCAATAGCTCGACCCGCATCGGTTGGCCCCTGTCGTTCGCGGCTCTGCCAGGCAGCCCGAGACCAGCTCAGTCGTTCCGACCCATCCGGATCAGGTTGCCGCTCGGGTCCTTCACGCTGAACTCCACCATCCCCCAAGGCTCCACCACGATGTCGGTCACCGGCAGGCCCTGCTCCTTCCATCGCCGGTGCCACTCGTAGGGATCCGGGATGTGGACGTAGCAGGCCGCCGCGTTGCGCTCCGGATCAAGGCCCGTCCGCAGGTCCAGATGGGCCAGCTCGGACTCACCGAACATGACGAAGGCGTACTCGGGGCTGTACTCATCGACCCGCAGACCGGCGCGGGTCCAGAAGTCCCGCGCAGCGGCCATGTCGTGCACCGGAAAGATCGGGATGATCGAGGGCCGGTTGGCGAGCCGCCCAGCCATGTTGTGAACGCAGCTCCCGCACAGCGCGATCTCCGGATGGAGACTCAGTCGAGCAACCTCCGTCGAAGCCTGCTGGAGTCCGCAGCATCCGCATGTCACCGCGGTCTGATCCGACACGTCAGTCATGGCGCCCCCCTCGACGTCCGTTCGAGCGTAGCGGGGTCAGCATCTTCGTGGCCGCCCTCTTGCGATGTCACGAGCAACATTCGGCGGCCGGGTCCTCGCTTAGCCCAGCAGGTGTGCCGCATTCGCAGCTGGCACGCGACGCCCGGCCTGAGGCCGCGGGGTTCAGACTTTCTCTACCTGATCAAGGACGCCTGCGGCGTCTGGCCCCCGGCTGCGGCCTCCGGCCGGTCCGGGGGCAGTCGTCAGAGATCGCCAAAACCTAATCCGACGGCGAGTCATTGTCATCCTGCATCGCAGCCTCCACAAAGGAGCCGCCGCTCAAAGCTTCTAGCTCCTCTAGAATGCTCTCGGCCTCGCGGATTGCGCTTTGGCGTTCGAAAAGTGCGACCGAGTAGTCCTTCGCCTTGAGTACCAAAATGGCCCTCTTGAGCCCCTGATGCACCGGCTTATTCTTACTCTCAAGTTGCCGCCAGACTTGCATGGCCTCCCTCCATTGTCCTTGGCGAGTAAGATTCTTGCATCTCAATCCGATTAGCACGTCGTTCCGGTCGCGGGGGAATCTGGTAGAGGTCTCATCGATGGCTTGTGCGGCTTCAATGAACCTGCCCGCTTCGATCAAGATCCCAGCACGCTGCGCGTACGCTTCGAACTTCGCGTGCCCAACGTTGACTGCGTCGTTGGCAGCATCCAATGCCCGATCGAAATCATCAATGTGGAGGTAGTAGGTAGCCCGTCTATGGTGAATGAATCTTTCGGCGGCATCTGCCGCTTCCAATCGTGACAATGCCGCTTCGGCGGCAGCCGTGTCGCCCAGTGCGAAGTTGATTTTTACCAGCAGATCCAGCAAGAACAAATTCTGGGACTGATTCTCTCTGGCTAGTGCTGCTTCGCATGCAGTCAACGCTGCGGCCAGATCTCCCAGGCCGAATGAGCAGAACGCAATTTCGCGATATACAGCGATTCGCGTGTCTCCCGTATCGCGAGCTGCCTTGAACGAGGCGAGCGCATCGGTCAAGTTGCCACGAATTCGACTTCCGAAGCCGTCGAGGAAATAGAAGTGGCGGTCACCCGCATCCTCGATCTTCTTAAGCATTTCTTCGGCTTCGGGCCACCGCTTGAGTCGAACGAGTGACTTATATGCGATCTCTCGCAACTCGCGGTCTCGAGAGTCTTGCCCGCTTCCTTTCCACTCCTGTCCGCGAAGTGAATACTCAAGCGCTTGCTCGTACTCAGCTCGATGGTAGCTTTCATTGGCGGTGCGATGGATAGTCGAAGACCGCAGGAAGGCTTGAGCTGGGCTTGCAATATCACGCCGCCCGGACAGTGTCGATGCGTGAAGGGTTGCGTCAATGACGGCCAAGGAGGGGGCGTTCTCCTCGTCGCGCCAAAACGCCTTATCGAGTCGCTCAGCGACCTTCTGATAGAAATTTTGCTTTGGGAAGTCTCGCACCTGGTATAGTGATTGGCGCGCAGGTGCTGATATGGAGTATATGTCGGCCCTAACTTGGATAAGACTGAAGTCGATAAGCCCCTTGATGGCCACTGCCAGCGTCTCGTCCTCGATGTCGAGTGCCACTGAGAGTGGACCAAATGGGAGCCCACGCTCATTGCCGAGATACGTTAGGATATTCCATTGAACTGAAGTGAGATCTAACTCGCTGAAGAATCTCCTAAACTGCTTCGCCTTGAATGCTGAAAGATCTTGTTTGTCTGCTAATAGAACATCAAGGCCATACTGCTTGGCATGCTGGGTGGCGTAGATCGCTGCTGGAGGGTAGCCATCTACATACTCAGCGAGCTCTTCGAGTTTGTGTGCGTCATGGACCACCCCAGCGCGCCGCATCAACTGGGTTAGCAGGAGGCGGGTGAATCCATCGTCAAGTGGGTCGACTCTCAGTTCAAAGAATTCTTCTTCGTGTGGCGTCCAAGACGTTGGACGGCGCGTGTGAAGAACCGCCAGGTAGCGGTCTGAGCGCATCTCAAGGAATGAAGAGAAGAGATCTCTCCATTCCTTCGCGTAAGCTCCTCTGTGGTCAAGGAGGCCGCCTTCGTCGATCAAGCACGGGGCGGCTGGGGAATCGCAAAGTGCCGCGAGTAGGCCGGATAATTCCGTCGTCTTTTCGCCGTCTTCAAGCTGGCGAAAGGCATGAAGTTGTCGATTTAGATCTTCCTGCCTTCCTGTCTCTGCCATCTCATCGAGGAGGAACAAGTAGAGATCTTCAGTTGTCGTTGCGTTGTCGACTTGAAAATAGGGGCCTAGGCGGAGGTCTAGCGTATCCATGAAAGCACGTTCGAGGACTGAGCGCCTGCCAACTCCTGACAGCCCACGGCCCACAATGAAATGCGGCGCTAATCTATTGCCGGGTACGAATCTCGCGGAGAAATCACTGAGCTCTTTTTCTCTTCCGACTAGCGGTTTGCGATCAGTGAGGGGGAGCATTGAGACCAAGGATTGCTGTATCTCTCGGGAAGCCTGTGCTGCCTTAGTTTGAATAATGGCCTTGGATCGTCTAAGCCAAACTGGAAGATCTTCCAAGGAGACAGCCGTATCGATGATCAGCACTAGCTGCCCTTCGATTCCTCCGTCCATGCGCCGGAACTCCGCTTCGTCCAGCTCGAATCTGCACCATGCCGATTCCAGTGAGCGCTTCGAAGCAAGAAACACAAATAGAGAGGATGAGTCAAGGCCATCTGCAATAGCTTTGCGAAAGTCGACCCCGGCCTCAAATGAAATCTCGTCGAACTTGACCTTCGATCTCGTCAAGCGGCTCGCCAGCGCGCGAGCGTACTCCTTGTCGTGCGACGAGTGGCAGATAAATGCCTTCTTCATTCCCGATTTGTCCGTTCAGGTCCGACTCGGAACTGCAGTGCTAAGGTCGGGGACACCGCATGCGTTCGCTAGAATACGCGAGAAGCTCCGAAGTTCGTCGCCGGTCTGGTGCAATGCATTCCTTAGATCCTGCTCCCGCGTCCAACTCGCTTCATGCTCTCGGATTGATCTCTCGGAATCTCTGCAGGACTCCCAGGACTGAAGCTCTGGATGCCAGTAAGAAAGAAGAGGGCGCAAAGTGTAGTTTAGCATCGCGACACATAGATATCCGAAATTGAACTCGCCGCTCGGCTTAGGCTCTGCAACTGCCGGGCCGTACTTGCGAAGTATCTGGCGGGAGGACTCAAAGATCGTATACAGGCTGTGAAGGCTCTCGCGGAGAACGCCATCGCGCAGGGGAACTACGCCGACTCTCGTAATCAACTCGACGTAGAGTTCCCATGCGGCGTTCCGCTCTTCATCGGTGGGTTCCCATCTTCCTGAAACCTTGAAGAGCTTCAGGTCGAGGCCAACCTCAACGCTCTTGGGTGCCCGCACTTCTGTCTCCGATCAATGCTGCATCAGGTTGCCAGGTTCTTGTGATCTCGTGGAGACTATCGCCAAAGACGTTCACGGTGTTTCTGGTGATGTCACCAACCGGTGTCCAGACGCGGAGGTCAACGCTGGGGTGAAGCCACCGAGTAGCGCCCTCGCCGGGCGGGCAAGTCTCCAGGATGGCGGCCCGTGTCATCCCGACGACCTCCCGGAGGTCTACCGCACGGACGCCCGTGGGCGGAGCTGGCGTAGGTCGGCCGGCGGTGGCGTCGAGGGCCGCCCACGGACGTCCGCGCGGTCGGCTTGCAGCAGGTCGACGGGATGGCACTCAGCGGGCAGGGGAGTGCTGCCGTACAGCAGCGAAGTACAGCAACCGCGCCGTCCGTGCTCGACCCACGTCGAGCGTCAGCGGCTGGTCAGGGCCGTGATCGACCCTCGTCGGCCGCCTGGCCGGTAGTTCGCATCGAGAAGGTCAGGGGTTCGATTCCCCTCAGCTCCACAGCAGCTCGGGCGGCCCGGTCCCATCAGTGGGAGCCGGGCCGTTCTCGTGTGTGCGGTAGTGGGCCGGACTCCCAGGCTGTCGCCGAGCCTGCGCAGGGCGGCATTGGTCGCCGCGGACGACGCCTGCGAGTAGGTCTCCATCGTCACCGAGAACTGCGCGTGCCGGAGGATCAGCATGATCACGAGCCTGCCGCACCCGGCGTCGAAGGGTCGGAAACGGTGATCATGCGGCATGTGAGGTCGTCGAGAGACACGAGGCCGAGGACGACCGCCGTGGGCTTCCCGCGAGCTGTTCGCACCCGCGCCTCGGAGCGGTCGCGCGCCGACATATCGGCTGGTCCGGCATAGCGCCCGCCCGACGAGGGCAAGGTGCCCAGGCGCGGACGAGGTCGCAGCGGGCGGTCAGGATCGTGCGTGAGCTCGGGGGGTGGGGCAGTAGGGTCCGGCGCGATGATCCGGAAGAAGGTGCTGGGCGGGGTGGCGGTGGTCGTGGTCGCCGTGGCGGCCTTCGCCCTCGTCGATCCCCTCCACCTGCTCGTGCGGCCCTGGTTCGCCGGGATCGCAGTGGGGCTCGGGGTGGTGCTGCTGACCGTGTGGGTCGCGCTCGCCTTACGCCGCCCGGTGGCCCGGTTCCTCGTCGGCGCGCTCGGCCTGCTGGTGGCGTTGGTGTGGGCGGTCTTCGTGTGGGCGTCGATCGCGATCTCGCCGGGGCTCGCGGTGGTCAGCGAGGTGGCCGGGCCGGACGGCTCGCGGCTGCGGCTCGCCGTCGTGGAGGTGGAGACGCTCGCGATGGACGCACCGGCGTACTCGGTGCGGCTGCGCGCGGGGTCGGGGCTGCTGACCCAGGACTCGCCGGTGTGGGTGGGCCTCAGCGAGGGGGCCCCGCCGACCGGCGTCCGGTTCGTCGACGAGCGGACGGTGGATGTGGTCGCGGGCGAGGGCTGCGGCTACCGGTCGACCGTCGATCCCGTCACGCTCACGGTCGACCCGGTGCACCGCCCGCTCCGGCTGGACGGCTGCTGACCGCGCTGACCGTGCCGGTCGTTGGGCCGAACGGATCTTTCCCGGCGCAGGCGCTCCGCTCGATACTCCGCCCGTGCCGGAGACGCCGATCGAGCAGGGACGGGACACACCACAGCGCTTCTGCGCCGACTTCGCCGACGAGCTGAGCAGCCGGGGGGTCTCGGTCCGGGACGCCGCGGACCGCTCGGGCTGGAGCAAGAGCGCCATCGGCAACGCCCGGACGGGACCGCGGCTGCCGCGTCGCGAGCTCGTGGCGGACGTCCTCTCCGCGATCGGGCTGACCGAGGCGCAGGTCCAGGACTGGACGCTGCGGCACGCGGCGCTGTCGATGACGGGGGCGGACCCGGCCGCGTCCGATCCCGCCGCCCCGCCGCCCGCACCACCGCGCCGTCGGCCGGGACTCCCGGTCGCCGCCGGGGTCGCCGCGCTGGTCGGCGCGGTGCTGGCGGGCTCGATCGTCTACCTCCTCGTGCGACCGGCGACGGCGCCGCCGTCCGCGGTGGCCTCCGCGGTGGTGACGGTGCAGAACAAGGTCGCGCTGGGCGCCGAGGACCTGGTGGAGGACACCACGCCCGCGTACCTGTCGAGCCGTCCCGAGCCCTTCTGCGGGCGCACCGGCTGCAAGGTCGAGGGAACCGAGGTCGTCAGCGGGGCGCTGCTGCCCGCGGTGTGCACCGTGACCGGCGCGGAGATGTGGAACTACAACCTGGACTCGCCCGCCGACGACAACCCGGGCCGGGCCCGCTCCGCGCTCTGGTACCGCCTGACCTGGCCCGACGGGCGCGCTGGCTACCTCTCCGAGGTCTACCTCGAGCCCGCCTCGCGCGGCGGGCTCGGGCTGCCCACCTGCACGGCCCCCTGAGGCCCGTCAGTCCGGGTCGCCCGCGGGCGCGATCGCCGACGGCGGCACCAGACCGGAGTCCCCGGGCTGCAGCACGACCATCGTGAACCGGACGGGCCCGTCCCCCGCCCCGGAGTAGCGGTGCGGGACGTGCGCCTCGAACAGCACGGTGTCGCCCTCGCCCAGCTGGTGCTCGACCTGCCCCACGCGCAGGCCGAGCCTGCCCTCGAGCACGGACAGCACCTCCCGCGTCCCGGCCGGATGGGCCTCGCCCTCGAACGCGTCGCCGGGGCGCATCGTCCAGTCCCACAGCTCGACGACGTCCGGCGGGTCCGTCCCGATCCGGAACACCGCGGTGCTGCCCTCCGCGCTGCTCCACAGCGGGACGGCCTGCTCGGCGCGCCGCACGACGACGCGCGGCGCGGCATCGCCGTCGACCAGCGAGGTGACGCCCACGCGCAGCGCCTCGGCCAGGTGCACCAGCGTGCTGATGCTCGGGTTGCCCCGCGCGGTCTCGATCTGGATCACGGTCCCGCGGCTGAGCCCCGCGGCCGCGGCGAGCGCGTCGATGGTCATCCGGCGTTGCCTGCGCAGAGCGCGGACGTTGCGCCCGATGGAGGCGGCGACGTCGTCGGGGGACTGCACGAGGTCCATTCTGTCGTATCGAGGTGGACAGTTCAGTGAACCCCTCGTACAGTCCATCCGCGTGTTCTCGATCGTCCAGTTCGCTGTACTCGCATGATCCCCGCGGTGCCCTCCGCCCTGCTCTCCGCGGGCGCCTACGGTCTCGCCGACTTCGCGGGCGGGCTCGCCGCCCGCCGCGCCTCCGTCCTGCGCGTGACCGTGGTGGCGCAGGCCGCCGGACTGGTGACGCTCCTGCCCGGGTTGTGGCTGGTCGGGGGCACGTTGAGCGGGAGCGCCGCCGTCACCGGGATGCTCGCGGGCCTGTGCGGGGTGTCCGGGCTCCTGCTGTACTTCCGCGGCCTCGCGGTGGGGCCGATGGGGACGGTCGCGCCGCTGTCCGCCGTCGTCGCCGCCGGGCTCCCGCTGCTGGTCGGGATCGTGTGGGGCGAGCGGCCGGGACCGCTGACCGTCGGCGGGATGGTGCTGGCGCTGGTCGCGATCGTGCTGGCCACGATGGGCTCCCGCGGCGAGCGCGCCGCGCTGCAGGGAGTGCTGCTCGGACTGGCCTCCGGCGCCGGGTTCGGGCTGTTCTTCGTGGCGCTCGACGCCACGCCGTCGGACTCGGGGCTCTGGCCGCTGATCGTCGGCCGGGCCACCACGGTCACGCTGCTGCTGCTCGCCGTCGCGGCGGTGCGGCCGAAGGGCCGGGGCAACCCGTGGCTGATGGTCGCGAGCGGGGTCCTGGACTCGGTCGCGAACGTGTTCTTCCTGCTCGCGACGCGGGTGGGTGAGCTGGGCGTGACGTCGGTGATCGTGTCCCTCTACCCCGTCGCCGTGGTGCTGCTGGCCCGCGCGGTGCTGCGCGAACGGCTCACCGCGGCCCAGATGGCGGGCGTCGTCCTCGCGATCGGTGCCAGCGTGGCGATGAGCGCGTGACCGGTGAGCGGTCGCTCCAGCGACTATCGCCACTCACAGGTCAGCGCCAGGAGGGGAGCCAGAGCTCGGCCTGCCAGTGCGCCGGGGAGATCGGGAGGCCGACCAGGATCGGCCACAGCCACGCGAAGTTCGCGACGACCGCCCCGACCCACAGCCCCACCACGAGCAGGCCGGTCTGTCGCCGTTCGGAGCCCGCGCGCTGTGCCCGGCCCAGGACGTCGCCCATCACGAGCACGGTGGCCAGCACCAGGAACGGGGCCACCGGCGTCATGTAGAAGAAGTACATCTGCCGGTCGATGTTCACGAACCACGGCAGGAAGCCCGCCCCGTACCCGACGAGGACGGCGACGTAGCGCCAGTCCGCGCGGGTGACCGAGCGCCAGAGCGCCCAGCCCAGCACGGGGATCGCGGGCCACCACAGGGCGGGCGTGCCCACCAGCATCACGGCGCTGGTGCAGGGGGCACCCTCGCAGCCGACGACGTCGGCGCCGGACTCGTAGAAGTAGAGCATCGGGCGCAGGCCCATCGGCCAGGTCCACGGCTTCGACTCCCACGGGTGCGGCTGCCCGGCCGGGGTGTCGAGGCTCTCGTGGAAGTCCAGGACGTGCCCGGAGTAGTACCAGAGCGAGCGCAGTGCGTCGGGCACGAAGGCCCAGCTCCCGCCGGTCCCGACCTCCCGCCCGACGACGTGCCGGTCGATTCCCACCTCGCTGCCGAACCAGGCCCACCAGCAGGCCAGGTAGGTGAGGACCGGCAGGAGCGCCAGGGTGCCCAGGGCGGGGAGGAGGTCTCGGCGGATCGCCCCCACCCAGGGTCGGGCGACACCGGCCGAGCGCCGAGCGGCGACGTCCCACAGCACGCTGAGCACGCCGAAGAAGACGATCCAGTAGACGCCGGACCACTTCACCCCGCAGCCCAGGCCCAGCAGGACGCCGGTGGCGATCCGCCACCACCGAACCCCGAGGACCGGGCCGAACGGGCTCTCCCCGACCCGGTCCACGAGCGCGCCGAGGCGCTCGCGGACGTCGTCGCGGTCCCGGACCAGCGTGCAGAAGGCGGCGAGCACGAAGAAGGCCTGGAACACGTCGAGCATCCCGACGCGGGCCTGGACGTGGCTGACGCCGTCGCAGATCAGCAGGACGCCCGCGATGCCACCGAGCAGGGTCGAGCGGGTGAGCCGCCGCCCCACCCGGACGATCATCAAGATCATCAGCGTGCCGCAGAAGGCCGCGGCCGCCCGCCACCCGAGCGGGTCGTACCCGAAGATCCACTCGCCGACGGCGATGAGCTGCTTGCCCAGCGGCGGATGTGCGACGAGCTCGTAGCCCGGGTTGTCCTCCACGCCCCCGTTGCGCAGCATCTGCCAGGCCTGCGGGACGTAGTGCTTCTCGTCGAAGACGGGCGTGCCCGCGTCCGTCGGGTAGCCGAGGCCGGTGAACCGCAGGACGCCGCCGAGCAGCGCCAACGCCACGGCGAGGACCCACCCGCGGGCGGTGTCCGTGGGCATCGGCGGCCCGAGCCGGACCACCGGGTCCGGCTCCGGAGCCCGCAACGGCGGGGGAGTCCCGACGGCCACGGCGCCGGTGACCTCGTGGTCCTCCGGCTCCACGACCCGGTCGCGTCGTGTCACGCCCCGGGTCGGTTCCATCGCGGCAATCGTAGGCTCAGTGACATGCTCGTACTCGCCGCCACCCCGCTCGGGGACGCTCGGGACGCCTCGGCCCGGCTGCGGGAGGCGATCGGCACCGCGGACGTGATCGCCGCGGAGGACACCCGCCGGTTCAAGACCCTGGCCGCCGCGCTGGAGGTCACCTACACCGGCGCCCTGATCAGCCACTACGACGCCGTCGAGGAGGCCCGGATGCCCCGGCTGCTCGACGATCTGCGGGCCGGGCGGACCGTGCTCGTCGTGTCCGACGCGGGGATGCCCGCCGTGTCGGACCCGGGGTATCGGCTGGTCGCCGCGGCGGCGGCCGAGGATCTGAAGGTCACCTGCCTGCCCGGCCCGTCGGCCGTGACGACGGCGTTGGTGCTGTCCGGCCTGCCCTGCGACCGGTTCTGCTTCGAGGGCTTCGCCCCCCGCAAGGACGGCGACCGGCGGCGCTGGCTGGCCCAGCTGGAGCACGAGCCGCGGGCGGTCGTGTTCTTCGAGTCGCCGCACCGCATCGCGGACACCCTCGCCCTGGCCGCCGAGGTGCTGGGCGGGGACCGCGCGGCGGCGGTGTGCCGGGAGCTGACGAAGACCTACGAGGAGGTCAGGCGGGGCGGGCTCGCGGCGCTCGCCGAGTGGGCGGCGGAGGGCGTTCGCGGCGAGATCACCGTGGTGCTGGCCGGAGCGGCCCCGACCGCGGCCCCGCCCGTCGAGTCGCTGGTGGCGGCGGTGCAGGAGCGGGTCGAGGACGGGGAACGCCTGAAGGACGCGGTCGCCGCCGTGGCGGCGGCAGCGGGTGTGGGCAAGCGGGACCTCTACAACGCGACCCTGGCCGCGACCTGACCTCGTGGGTGGCGATGGTCGCTCACAGGGCGGGTTGGGGGGCCGTGCTCCTGCGTTGCAGGGCTCTGGCCACCGGCTCCACGAACCTCGCCGCGATCGGGCCCAGGATCGCCATGAGCAGCACGTATGCCGTGGCCAACGCGGCGAGCTCGGCGGGGACCGCGGCGTAGGACACCGCGAGGCCCGCGATGACGATCGAGAACTCGCCGCGGGCGATCAGCGCGGCGCCCGCGCGGGCCCGCCCGAGCTTCCCGATGCCCGCCCGCCTGGCCGCCCACCAGCCCGTCGCGATCTTCGTGAGCGAGGTGGTGACGGCCAGCACGACCGCCCAGCCCAGCACCGGCGGGATCGTCCGCGGGTCGGTGTTCAGGCCGAAGACCACGAAGAACACCGCGGCGAAGAGGTCTCGCAGCGGCTCCAGCAGCCGGGTGGCGTTGTGCGCGGTGGAGCCGGAGATCGCGATGCCGAGCAGGAACGCCCCGACCGCCGCCGAGACCTGCAGCGCCGACGCGATCCCGGCCACCAGCAGCGCCGCACCCAGCACCTTGAGCAGGAAGACCTCGCGGTCCGGGCTGTCGACGACCATCGACACGTACCGCCCCCAGCGCAGCGCCACGAGCAGCACCACCGCGATCACGACGAGCGAGATCGCGACGGCCTCCAGCCCGCCGAGGAAGGTCACGCCGATCAGCAGGGCGGTGAGGATCGGCAGGTAGACGGCCATGACGAGGTCCTCGAACACCAGGATCGAGAGCACCACCGGCGTCTCGCGGTTGCCGAGCCGCCCGAGGTCGGACAGCACCTTCGCCACGATCCCGGACGAGCTGATGTACGTGACACCGCCCATCACCATCGCCCCGACCGGCCCCCAGCCGAGGACCAGCGCCACGGCCACGCCCGGCGCGGCGTTGAGCACGACGTCCAGCACGCCGCCCATCCAGGAGCGGCGCAGCCCCGTCATCAGCTCGTTGGCCGAGTACTCCAGGCCGAGCAGCAACAGCAGCAGGACGACGCCGACCTCGCTGGCCAGCGACGTGAACTCGCCGATGTCTCCCAGCGGGACCAGCCCGCCGTTGCCGAAGCACAGGCCGCCCACCAGGTACAACGGGATCGGCGAGAGCCCGATCCTGCCCGCGAGCCGACCGAGCAGCCCCAACCCGAAGAACACCGCCCCGAGCTCGATCAGCTCGAGTGCCGTGTGGTCCATCAGCCGTGGGTCAGGATCTTGACGGCGTTGTCGAGCCCCTCCGACGTGCCGACGGTGACCAGTAGGTCCCCGGCGGTCAGGGTGAAGTCGGGCGTGGGGGAGGGGTGCGCCTGGCCGGCTCGCATCACCGCGACGACCGACACGCTGGTCCGGGTGCGCAGGGCGGTGTCGCCCAGCGTCCGGCCGTCGAACGGGCTCTGCTCGCGCACCGGGATCTGCCGGGTGTGGATCCCGGGCAGGTCCTTGTGCTCCTCGTTGAGCTGCGCGACGAGCTGTGGCGCGCCGAGCAGGTTGGCCAGCGCCGAGGCCTCGTCCGCAGTCAGGGGCAGCTCGGCCAGGCAGGCGTCGGGATCGTCGGACTTGGACAGGATCAGCTCGATCTGCCCGTCCCGGTGGGTGACGACGCCCACGCGGCGGCCGTTGCGCAGCGCGAAGTCCTTCCGGACCCCGATCCCCGGTAGCGGGGTGACCTCCACGTTCACCCTCACAGAGTAGGTCACGCGCGGCCCGGGTAGTTCCAGCGCATGACCGATCTCCCGCCCCAGGTGCTGGTCCTGTTCGGCGCCACCGGCGACCTCGCGAAGCGCAAGCTCTTCCCCGGGCTGTTCTTCCTGTGGCGCAACGGGCTGCTGCCGGAGGTGCGGATCATCGGCTCGGGTCGGCACACCCCCGACACCGACCTTCGCGAGCTGGTCCGGCAGGAGGGTGAGGACTGGGACGAGTTCGCGTCCCGGATCACCTTCGTGGCGTCGAGCGCGGACGACGGGTCCGACCTCGCCGAGGCCGTCGCCGCGGCGGAGAAGGACCTCGGCGACGGGACCCGTCGCCTCGTCTACCTCTCCGTCCCGCCGTCCGCCGCGGAGGGGATGGTCCGGATGCTGGAGAAGGAGGGTCTGAACGAGCGTGCCCACCTGGTCCTGGAGAAACCCTTCGGCACCGACCTGGCCACGGCCAAGGAGCTCGACGCCACCCTGCTCGACGTCTTCGATCCCGAGCAGCTCTTCCGGATCGACCACTTCCTGGGCAAGGAGGCGGTCCAGAACATCCTGGTCCTGCGCTTCGCGAACGGGCTCTTCGAGCCGGTCTGGAACTCCGCGCACGTCGCCTACGTGCAGATCGACGTCCCGGAGGCGATCGGGATCGAGGGCCGGGCCTCGTTCATGGAGTCGACGGGCACCTTCCGCGACATGATCTCCACCCACCTGTTCCAGCTGCTCGGCTTCGTGGCCCTCGAGCCGCCGACGGTGATCGACGAGCGCGGGCTGCACGAGGAGAAGGCCAAGGTCTTCCGCGCGATCCGGGCCCTGGACCCGGCGAAGGTCGTGTTCGGGCAGTACGAGGGCTACCGCGACGAGGACGGGGTGGCCGACGGCTCCCGCGTCGAGACGTTCGTGGCCCTGGAGGCCCGGATCGACAACTGGCGGTGGAAGGGCGTGCCGTTCTACCTGCGGACGGGCAAGGCGTTGGCCGAGGGCCGCCGCACGATCACCATCGGCTTCCGCGAGCCGCCGCTGGAGGTCTTCCCCTGCACGGCGGACGGGGAACCGAACGAGCTGGTCCTCGAGCTGACCGACGACGCGAAGGTCTACGTCGACATCCGGGCCAAGAAGCCCGGGCCTGCCCTGGACATCGCGCACGCCCGGCTGAGCCTGGAGCTGGAGCAGGCCTTCCCCGACGACACCGCCGTCGAGGCCTACGAGCGCCTGCTGCTCGACGCGATCCGCGGCGACCACACGCTGTTCACCTCCACGGAGGAGGTCGAGCGGCTCTGGGAGCTGTGCGACCCGGTGCTCGCCGACCCGCCGCCCGTCGAGTCGTACCCACAGGGCTCGTGGGGCCCCGAGGCGGCACTGGAGCTGCCGCGGCCGCGGGGTTGGCGCCTCGGCTGACGCCCCGCCCACGCTGCGCGTGAGGGAGCCGATCTGTGTCCATGACACTGTCATGGACGCAGTCGTGGCTCCACGATGCGGGTCAGCGGGCGGTCAGGCTCGCCTCGAAGAGCAGGGTGCCGTGTTCCACGAGCAGGGTGCGGTCGATCGCGGTGCCCGCGTCCTGGCTGGCGAGGAACAGCTCGGCCAGACCGCCCAGGCAGAAGTGGGCCGCGGTCTGCAGCTGCTCGGGCTCGATCGGCAGCTGGGCCAGCCCCAGCTCGCCCACGATGATCGCGGCGAACCCCCGGTTGGCCGCCCGCCTGCGGGCCCGCAGCGAGGGGCACCCGACGGCCTCGACCAGCACCGTGCTCTGCCGGGGGTCCGCGTCCAGGCGGTCCGCGACGGCGACGAGGCAGGCGTGGATGCGGGCGTGGAGGTTCGGCCCCGCCGCCTCGATCGCGGCGAGCACGACGGCGGCGCGGTCCTCGGTGCCCTCGTCGAAGATGTCCCCGAGCAGGTCCTCGGCCGAGTCGTACTCGGCGGCGAACTCGGCGGCGTCGAGCCCCGTGGCCGCGCACACCGCGGGCGCGGTCACCGCGGCCCAGCCGGAGTCGGCCCAGAGCTGCAGGCCCGCGTCGCGGAACACGGCCCGACGCGCGGCCGGGCCGGGCCGCGCGCCTCGCTGCGGCGTCCATGGGGTCACCGTATCGCCTCCGCGCCGGACGGGGCCGAGGTTCGCCCGGCCGTGGGCGCCGCGACCTGCGGGCCTACCCTGATCTCATGACCTCCTCCGTGCTGACCGCCGTGGCGTGGCCGTACGCCAACGGTCCGCGGCACATCGGCCACGTGTCCGGCTTCGGTGTGCCCTCCGACGTCTTCTCGCGCTTCCGCCGGATGTCGGGCGACCAGGTCCTCATGGTCAGCGGCACGGACGAGCACGGCACGCCGATCCAGGTCCAGGCGGACGCCGAGGGGCTCACCCCGCGGCAGCTCGCGGACAAGTACAACGGCGTGATCACCAAGGACCTGCAGGGCCTCGGGCTCTCCTACGACCTGTTCACCCGCACCACGACCTCGAACCACTACGAGGTCACCCAGCAGATGTTCCTGTCGCTGTTCAAGAACGGCTACATCGTCGCGAAGACGCAGATGGGCGCCATCAGCCCGTCGACGGGCCGCACGCTGCCGGACCGCTACGTGGAGGGCACCTGCCCGATCTGCGGGTACGACGGCGCGCGCGGCGACCAGTGCGACAACTGCGGCAACCAGCTGGACCCGGCGGACCTGATCAACCCGCGCTCGCGGATCAACGGCGAGACACCCAAGTTCGTCGAGACCGAACACTTCTTCCTCGACCTGCCCGCCTTCTCGGAGTCGCTGGGCAGCTGGCTGTCGACCCGCACGGACTGGCGGCCGAACGTCCTCAAGTTCTCGGCGAACCTGATCGAGGACCTCAAGCCGCGGGCCATCACCCGAGACCTGGACTGGGGCGTGCCCGTCCCGCTCGACGGCTGGTCGGACAACCCGCTCAAGAAGATCTACGTCTGGTTCGACGCGGTGATCGGCTACCTGAGCGCGTCCATCGAGTGGGCCCGCCGCGGCCCGGACCCGGAGGCCTGGAAGCAGTGGTGGACCGACCCGGCCGCCCAGGGCTACTACTTCATGGGCAAGGACAACATCACCTTCCACTCGGTGATGTGGCCCGCGATCCTGTTGGGGCAGAACGGCGCCGGTGACCACGGCGGTGAGCCCGGGGCGTTCGGCACGCTGAACCTGCCGAACGAGATCGTGTCGTCGGAGTACCTCACGATGAGCGGCTCGAAGTTCTCGACCTCCCGCGGAACCGTGATCTACGTGGGGGACTTCCTCGAGGAGTTCGGGCCCGACGCGCTGCGGTACTTCATCGCCGTCGCCGGGCCGGAGAACCAGGACACGGACTTCACCTGGGACGAGTTCGTCCGCCGCACCAACTTCGAGCTGGCCAACGAGTGGGGCAACCTCGTCAACCGCTCGGTCTCGATGGCGCACAAGAACGTGGGCGCGATCCCGAAGCCGGTCTCGCCGACCCAGGAGGACGCCGAGCTGCTGGCCGCCTCCCGGGCGAGCTTCGACGTCGTCGGGGACCTGTTGCGGCGCAACCGGTTCAAGCAGGCGGTCGGCGAGGCCATGCGCGTGGTGTCCTCGGCGAACAAGTACATCTCCGACCAGGAGCCGTGGAAGCGCAAGGACGACCCGGACCGCCGGGACACGATCCTGCACACGGCCCTGCAGGTGGTGTCCGACGCGAACACCCTGCTCACCCCGTTCCTCCCGCACGCCGCGCAGAAGGTGCACGAGGCGCTGGGCGGGACGGGGGTGTGGGCGGCGCAGCCGGAGATCCGCTCCGTCGAGGACCTCGGCGACGGCCCGGACTACAGCGTCCTGACCGGCGACTACGAGACGCAGCAGGCCGTCTGGGAGTCCCGCCCGATCGAGGTCGGCACCCCGCTGGCCAAGCCGAGCCCCCTGTTCCAGAAGCTCGACGCGGCCCTCGGCGAGACCGGCCCGGAGTGGGCCCCGATCCAGAAGTAGCCGAGATGAACGTCAGTGCTGCTGGGACCATGATCGAACAACACTGACGTTCGTCTCGACCTGTGGGGAGACGCATGAGCCGGCGTGAACCGCCCGCGCCGCCCGAACCGCTCGGGGCGCCGACCGTGGACGCGCACACCCATCTCGACGCCTGTGGGTGCACCGACGCGGCCTCCGTCGCCGCCGCGATGGACCGGGCGACCGCGGTGGGGGTCGTCGGAGCGGTCACCGTCGCCGACGACCTGGCCTCGGCCCGGTGGGCCGTCCAGGCCGCGCAGTGGGACGCCCGGGTGGTGGCGGCCGTGGCGCTGCACCCGACCCGCACCGCCGCCGTGACGGACGAGGAGTTCGCGGAGATCGAGCGGCTCGCCGGGGACCCCCGCGTGGTCGCGGTCGGCGAGACCGGGCTGGACTACTACTGGGACTACTCCCCGCCGCAGGCCCAGCAGGAGTCCTTCCGGTGGCACATCGACCTGGCGAAGCGGCTCGGCAAGCCGCTCATGATCCACGACCGGGACGCCCACGAGGACGTCCTGCGGATCCTGCGCGAGGAGGGCGCGCCGGAGCGGGTGGTCTTCCACTGCTTCTCCGGGGACGCCGCGATGGCGCGGGAGTGCGCCGCGGCCGGTTACACACTGTCGTTCGCGGGCCCGGTCACGTTCCGTAACGCCAAGGACCTGCAGGAGGCCGCCACCGTGCCGCCGGACGACCTCCTCCTGGTCGAGACGGACGCGCCCTTCCTCACCCCGCACCCGAACCGGGGCCGCGCGAACGAGCCGTTCTGTCTGCCCTGGACCCTGCGTGGCCTGGCAGAACTCCGTGGGACACCTGAGGACTCGCTCGCCGCGACCATCCTGCGCAACGCGCAGCGGATCTTCGGGACGGGGCTGTGGCCGTCGGGCGCCGATGTGACGTCGGCGGGCGGCTCGGCACCTCGTTCGGCGTAGCCAACGCACCGTTCGGCGCGGTTCCCCCAGTCGGGGCTCGTAGCGGTCGGCCACACCCCGTTACGGTTCCGTGATTCGCCCAGCCGGGATGGGTCGCTCCCCAGCACCGGCGTCGTGAGGGTCTCCCCGCCCTCTGGCGCCAGCCCTGCCCGGTCCGACGAGCGTCTGGAAGCCAGTGGTCGACGTATCTGCGCGTGCGCACCGGCGCGCGGTCCGGGTCCGCCTCGGACTCGAGTCCCTCGAGGAGCTCGAGCGACCCGCCGCGTCCGCCACCATGCCGGACACCGCGCCGGGTACCGCGCCCGCTGGCCCCTGGCTGGAGTACGACGAGGAGCCTGCCGCGGGCTACGTGCCCGGCTCGTGGCAGGACGACCTCCCGTCGGACCCGTTCCCGCAGGTCGAGGAGACCTTCACGGCGCCGGTCCCGGTGGTGCGGGACTGGTTCGCGGAGGACGCGCCGACCGGCGGGATGCCGCGGGTCGAGCCCGCG
>NZ_JACBXB010000099.1 GCF_013870575.1 Pseudonocardia pini | reverse complement strand
ACCACCCGGGCCAACCCGGCCGGTCTGACCGGCCGCCAGCTGGAGATCCTGCAGCTGGTCGCGGCGGGGCTGACCAACGCCGAGATCGCGGCCCGCCTGGTGCTGTCCGTGCGGACCGTCGACCATCACGTCTCGGCGGTGCTGCAGAAGCTGGGCGTGGCGTCCCGGCGGGACGCCGCCGCCGCGCTGGCCGAGCGGGAGATCCCCGCCTGAGTCACGGCATGCTGGGCCGGTTCGACGGGGGCACCAGCACCGCGCCGAGCTGCAGGAGGCGCTGCAGGTCCTGCGCGGTCCGCCAGACCTGGGCCACCAGGCCGTCGCGGATGCGGAACACGAAGGTCGCCGCGAAGACCTGCTGGACGCCGGTGGCCCGCACGCCGAGGAACTCGTCCTGCTCACAGAGGTTCGTCGCCCGGACGACGACCCGGTCGCCCTCGGCGATCACGTCCTCGACCGTCCAGGACTGGGTGATCCGGCCGAACGACGCGACGAGTGCGCGGACGCCGTCCGGTCCGGCGGGCAGGCCGGGCGGGCCGCCCGCCATGGTCCAGTCGGGGGCGGTGGTGCGCACGAGCCCGTCGACGTCGCCCGCGGAGACGAGGTCGAGCCAACGGACGGCGAGTGCCTTGGCGGCGGCGGTGTCGGTGGTGGCGGTGAGGGTCATGGCTGCTCCTTCTGTCGAGGTGGGAACAGCGTGGCCCGCGGCGGGCGGCACCCGGATCCGTGGCCGTTGCCCATCTCGGTGGGGGAGGTGCCCACCCGAGATGGGTGGCCGCTGCCGATGGCCCACCCCGCCCGCCGCAGCACAGTCGGGGCACCCGCCGAACCGAGGAGGCCCCCGTGACCGCCGTCCTGCCCGCTCCACCCCGGCCCCGTGTCGGGCTCGTCCTGGCCGGGCTGATGCTCGGCGTCTCGCTCGCCGCGCTCGACATGACCATCGTGGCGACCGCCGCGCGCACCATCGCCGACGACCTCGGCGGGCTCTCCCTGCAGGCCTGGGCCACCACCGCCTGCCTGATCGCGGGCGCGGTCTCGACGCCGTTGTACGGGCGGCTCTCCGACGTCCACGGCCGCAAGCCCCTCTACCTCGTCGCGATCGCCCTGTTCGTCGTGGGCTCGGCGGCGTGTGCCGCGGCGCAGTCGATGCCGCAGCTCGCGGTGCTGCGGGCGGTCCGTCGGGGGGTGCGGTGAGGTCGTTGGTCAGCTCGACCACCAGGCCGTCGGCCAGCACGACGTCCACGGTGGACCCCGGCGCGTGCTTCGCCGCGTTGGTCAGGCCCTCCTGCACGATCCGGTACGCCGCCAGGTCGACGGCCGCGGGCAGCGGTCCGGTCCGCCCGTCGCGCAGCCGCACGGTCAGCCCGGTGGCCCTGGCGGAGGTCAGCAGGGGGGCGAGGCGGTCCAGCCCGTCGGGTGCGGTGCGCGGCTCGCCCTCCGCGCCCGACCGCAGCAGCTCGATCATGGCCCGCATCTCGCCGAGCGAGGCCACGCTGTGCTCGCGGACCGCCTCCAGGACCCGTCGGTGGACCGCCGGGTCGTCCCCGCCGAGGGCCGCGGCGGACTGCAGGGCGATGGCCGACACGCGCCCCGCGACGGCGTCGTGCAGGTCCCGGGCCATCCGGTTCCGCTCGTCGGTGAGCGCGGCGTCCCGGTCCCGCGCCGCGAGCAGCCTGGTCTGTTCGGCCAGGTCCCGGTGCCTGCGGACCTCCAGCGCCCACAGCACCGGGATGCCCAGCAGGATGCTGAAGCTCAGCAGGTCCAGCAGCGCCTCGCGGCCGCCCGCGGTCACCAGCCTGCCGAGGGTGAGCAGTGCGAGCACGCCGAGCGAGAGCCCCGCGACGGTCCACGCCGCGCGGGCGCGCGAGTAGAGGACCGCGCAGTAGAGGACATCGCCGAGCACGAGCAGCACGCCCAGCGGCGTCGCCCCGGCGAGGACGACGGTGCCGACGAACACCGCCACGACACCGGTCAGCGCCACCACCGGATGCCGCCTGCGGAGCACCATCGCCAGGCAGGCGAGGAGCACGACGAGCGCCGTGCTGCCGAACGACGCCTCGTGCCACCAGAGCAGGCGGACCTCCGGCACGGCCCACGCCAGCAGCAGCCCGACGACGAGATGGCCGAGCGCGACGAGGCCGTCCCGCGCGAGCGGTCTGTCGAGGAGCACCGACCCATCCCAGCACGTCGGCGGCCCGCCCGCCTCCGTCGAACGATGTACGCGACGATCGCCCTCCCGCCCGACGCGACGACCCCCGCGGCCGGGGGAGCGTGGCGGCCATGGGGGACATCGATCCGTTGGTGTGGGTGATCGGAGCCTGCGAGGTGGGCTTCTGGGTGCTGCTGGGGCTCGGCCTCTCGGCGCGCTACCTGCTGCGGCTGCGCCGCGTGTCCGCGGCGCTGCTGCTGTGCGTGCCGCTGCTGGACCTGGTGCTGGTGGGGGCGGCCGCGCTCGACGTCGCCGGTGGTGCGGAGCCGCGCACCGTGCACGGCCTCGCCGGGCTCTACCTGGGTTTCACGGTGGCGTTCGGGCACTCGACGATCCGCTGGGCGGACGGCTGGTTCGCCCACCGCTTCGCGGGTGGTCCGCGCCCGGCGCCGAAGCCGCGCGCGGGTGCCGCGCGCGCACGGTACGAGTGGCGGGTGTGGGGCAGGGTCGTGGTGATGACCGTCGTCGCGCTGGCGGTCCTGTCCCTGCTGTCGGTGGCGGCGGGCCGGGGCATCCCGATGCCGACGGAGTGGGCCTCGGACCCGCTGTGGAACTGGGGCCTGAGGGCCGTCGTCGTGACCGGGATCTGGTTCGTGGCCGGCCCGATCTGGTACTCGACGAAGGAGCGGACGGATGCGTGAGCGGCTGCCCGTCCTCGACGTCCTGCGGGGGATCGCGATCCTGGGCACCTTCGCGTCGAACGTCTGGCTCCTCGCCTTCCCCGGCGGCCCGCAGGCCTGGCTCGCCGCGGGCACGCCGACCGGCGAATGGCTGCTGAGGGGACTGGTCAACGGCAAGTTCCTGGCCCTGCTCACGCTCCTGTTCGGCGTCGGGCTGGAGCTGCAGTACCGGTCGGCGGTCCGCCGCGGGGCGCGGTGGCCGGGGCGGTACCTGCTCCGCGCGCTCGTCCTGCTGGTCGAGGGGGCGCTGCACTACGTGCTGGTCTTCGAGTTCGACGTCCTCATGGGGTATGCGGTCACCTCCGTGGTCGTCGCGTACCTCATCGGCCGGTCCGACCGCGTGCAGAAGGCCTGCACGGTCGCCGTCGGCGCGGTGTTCGTGCTGCTCATGGGCCTGCTGACCGCGACTCGGACGGCGTCGCCGGAGATCCCGGCGGTCCCGGTGGCAGACCTCGGCTACGGCGCACAGGTGCTCGGCAGGCTCCGCGACTGGGCCACGTTCCGCGCCGAGCTGGTGGTCATCGTGCCGCTGGGGGTCGTGCTGTTCCTGCTCGGCGCGCGCCTGCACCGCGCCGGCGTGTTCGACGACCGCGGCGCGGCCCCGCGCCGCAGGCTGATGGTCCTCGGGGCGGTGGCCCTGCCGGTGAACCTGCTGACCTCGTACCTGGGCCCCGCCTGGTTCCTCGTGGACCGCTACCTGCTCGCCCCGCTGGTCGCGCTCGGCCTGCTCGCCGGGGTGACGCACCTGGTCCGGGCGGGCTGGGCACCTCGGGGTCTCACGGCGGTGGGCCGGACCGCGCTGAGCTGCTACGTCCTGCAGAACGTGCTCGCGAGCGTGCTCTGCTACCGGTGGGGCCTGGGCCTGGCGGGCCCGGAGACCTGGCGGGTGCTGCTGATCTGGGCGGCGGTGAGCGGGCTGTGCACGGTGGTCGCCGTGCTGTGGCTGCGCCGCTTCGACCGGGGCCCGCTGGAGCTGCTGACCCACCGCCTCGTCCGCCCCGCCCCCCTGTGAGTGGCGATGGTCGCCCTGGCGACCATCGCCACTCACAAGGTGAGGGTGAGCCAGCCGCCGTGGTGGACGGTCACCTCGTACGCCAGGCCGGTGCGCTCGCCGAGGGCCGTCAGGGTGGCGGTGTCGAACACCGTGACGTGACCCCAGGTCTCGTTGGGCTCCGCCTCGAAGGGGACGGCCACCACGACCCGACGCCGCGCCAGCCGGATCGCCTCGGCCAGCACCGCCTCGCCCTCGGCGGGCGGGAGGTGCTCGATCAGGTGGACGGCGAACACGGTGTCGGCGTGGTCGTCGGGCAGCGGGACGGCGCGGGCGTCGGCGACGAGGGTGTCCATCGGCAGGCCGAGCCGGGGGGCCATCCGGTCGAGCAGCGCCACGGTGCCGGGGGTCAGGTCGGTCGCGGTGACCCGGTGCCCGGCCGCCGCGAGCCGCAGGGACAGGAAGCCGAAGCAGCAGCCGAGCTCCAGGACGTCGCCCAGGGCGAGCTCGGCCGCGCGCTCGTGCACGGGCTTGAGCTCGGCGTTCGTCCCGCCGGGGAGGGGTTCGCCCGCCAGCGCCGCGAGGGTGTTGCGGTAGAAGGCGAACCAGGCGTCCTCGGGATCCTGCGCCGCCGCCGTGACGATCGCGACGAAGGCCTCCTCGAAGTGCTCCGGTGGCACGATCCCGGGCACCACGAGGGTCCGGTCGATCCATCCGGCCAGGTCGTTGTCCAGCTGCCCGAGCCCGATCATCGCCGCTCCCTTCGTCGGGAACGACGCTAAGCAGCGGGGGGCCGAAGCGGGGCGGATCCCGTCCGGCGGACAGTCCGGAACCCTCCGACCGGGCAGGCGAGGGACCGCCGGTCGAGCGGGGCTCCCGAGTCCGGCCGCACCGTCGGCGAGGGCGCCCCTCACCCGGTGAGCACCCGCCGGGCCCGTCGCGTGGCGAGCGCGCTGCGGAGCAGGAACAGGGGCGAGGGCGGCACCCAGCCGAGCTGCAGGGCCATCCCGTTGTCGTCCCGGACCGCCCAGTGCTCCACGACGAGTCCGTCCCGCAGACGCTGGAAGTGCGCCTGCGCGACCGAGAACCGCCTCCCGGTCGGCGCGAACGCCCGCTCGACGGTGCCGTCCGGCCCGTGGATCGTCATGGGCCCGGTCTGACGACCGCTCATCCGGCCGTACACGACGGTGAGGTCTCCGTCGACGATCACGTCCTCCACCGCGAAGGCGAGCTCCGACATGGTGCTCCGCAGCCACTCACCGGTGGCGAAGAAGGCCTCCGGACCGGTTCCGCGGGTGGCGGGCGGCTCGGCCGCCGACTCGCGGTTGACGGCCTCGGGATGGACCACCTCGCGGAGCTGGTCGAGCGTGCCCCCGGCGACGAGGTGGATCGCGCGGACGGCGACGTCGCCGGGCGCGAGGGTCGGTGCGGACATGGTTCCCCCTAATTGGTTACAGTGTGCTGTAGCGATTCGGGACAGTACGCTGTACCGAACTGGACGGCAAGGGAATCCGCATGGCGTACGACAACTCGGCGCGCGCGGCCCGCGCCCGCCTGACCAGGGCGAGCGTGATCGCGGCTGCGGGTGAGGCGTTCCTCGCCGCCGGGTACGCGGGCACCACGATCAAGGCGGTGGCCGGGGCGGCGGGGGTGTCGCCGGAGACCGTCTACAAGACGTTCGGCGGGAAGGCGGCGCTGCTCAAGGCGGTCTACGACGTCGCGCTCGCCGGGGACGACGAGCCGGTCCCGATGGCGCAGCGGCCCGAGATGCTCGCCCTGCGGGACGCACCGGGTCCGGTGGAGGCCGCGACCGCCTACGCGACGGTGGCGCGGGGCATCGCCGAGCGGACGGGCCCGCTGACGGCGCTGATGTGGGGGGCGCGGGCGACGGACCCGGACCTCGACGAGTTCGCCCGGACCCTCGACGGGGAGCGTCTGGCGGGGGCCACGGCGATCACCCGGCTCTGGGGCGGCCGCGGCTGGCTGCGGGCGGACGAGGATCGGGCCCGGGACGTCGTCTGGACGCTGATCTCGCCCGCGGTGCACGAGCTGACGGTCGCGCGGGGCTGGTCCGGCGCGGAGTACGCGGCGTGGCTCGCGGAGACCCTGCTGGCCACCGTCCTCCGGCGATGAACGAGCGGCACTCTCGCTCACTAGGTGTGAGCGAGAGTGCCGTTCGTTGGCGGGGGCGGGTCAGCGGCCGATCAGGTCCACCGCCATCTCGTTCGTGGTGTTCTCCAGGCCGGTGAGGTCGCGGACCACGCGGACCCGGTCGCAGTACTCGGCGTAGTCCGGGAGGTCGCAGCGGCCGAGGCCCCAGGAGTAGCGGGGCTCGGGGGTCAGCCAGATGGTCTCCCTCGCCCGCCTCGTGATCTCGACGAACGCCTCCATGTTCGGGTCGTTGCCGTTGCCCCGCCCGTCGCCCAGGACGAGCACCGTGGACCGCCGGGTGACGGCCGAGCCGTGCTCCTCCAGGAACCGCCCGAACGCGAGCCCGTAGTTCGAGTTGGCGTCGACGTCGACCACGTCGCCGCCGAACACCAGCCCGAGCGCGTGCTCGACCGGATGGTCGGCGAACAGGTCCGTGATCTCGGCGATCTCGTCCACGAACGCGAACGAGCGCACCTGCCCGAAGAGATCCTGCAGGCCGTGGACCAGGTGCAACGTGAACCGCGCGGTCGCCCGCACGGACAGCGAGACGTCGGCCAGCACGACGAGCCGGGGCTTGTCCTCCTGCCGCTTCACCGTGACCGGGTTGAACGGGACGCCGTCGAAGCGCATGTTCCTGCGCATCGTGCGGCCGGAGTCGATCCGGCCCTGCGGCGACACCCGACGGCGGTGGGTCAGCGCGCCGTGCAGCGTCTTCGCGAGCCGGCGCAGGGAGTCCTCCAGCTGCATCCGCTCGGTCTCCGACGCCCGGTCGACCTGCGCGGTCCGGCCCTCGCCCTCGCCGCCGTCGATGATCCGCTGCTCGATCTCCATCAGCTTCTCGAGGTGCGCCTTGATCGCCTCGGGGAGGTTCGCGAGCACGCCCGCGAGCCGGCGCCGGAGCGCGGAGGCGTCGTCCTCCGTGCCCTCGGAGAGCGCCGCGTCCTCCTCGGCGGTCAGCCAGCCCAGCAGGGCCTCCTGCTCGGCGACGGAGAGGTCCGCGTCGACCTTGGTGCCGTTCGCGGTCGAGATGTCGCCGGGCAGCCCCGCGCCGGAGAGCCGGTCGGTCTCGATCTGGACCCGGTTGCCGTCGGTGGCCTGGGCGGCCTGGTTGTCCTTCGAGAAGATGATCTCCTCGGTCATCGCGGCCAGGTCGATCTTGTTGGCCTCCTGGTGCAGGTTGTACTGCTGCGCCAGGTCGTCGGGGTCGAAGTAGTCCCTGATGTCGACGGGCTTGCCGTGCTCGTGGCCCTGCTGCGGCGTCTCGGACGGGTCCTCGGAGAGCGTGAAGTCCTCCAGGGCGCCGTCGTCCGAGAGGTCGCCGTGGCCGTGCCCGTGGCCGTGCCCGGTCTCCGGGTCGCCGATCTTGACCAGCGCGAAGAACAGGTCGAACACCTCGTCGAAGGTCGCCTCGTCGCGCCGGTCCTTGACCAGCGCGACGCGCAGCGCCTCCTTGAGCACGGCCTTGTCCGCGAGCACGCCCGGCTGCGCGGCGCACCGCATGGCGTCGAGCGCCTCGGAGACCGAGATCCGCACGCCCCGGATGCGCAGCAGCCGGACGAACCGGTGGATGCTCGCCTCCATCTAGAGCGCCCTCTTGCGTCCCAGCCCGAACGAGCGCGAACCCTGCCCCGACGTCACGTTCCGCACCTTGGCAGGGGCGTCCTTCTCGCTGCCCTTGGCGTAGTCCGGCGTGCCGTAGGCGCCTTCGCCGTGCCGCCCGGCCGTGTCCTTGTCGGCGCGCTTCGACCGGCCGTCGACGTCTCCGTCGTCGCTCTCGTCGGAGTGCCCGTGCCCGTGCCCGTGTCCGTGCCCGTGTCCGTGTCCGTGGGAGTGCTCCTCCACGACGGCGTTGGGGTCGACCAGGCGGGGCAGCGCGTCGAGCGCCTTCTTCACGTCCTTGTCGTACTTGACCACCACGGACACCGTGTCGGACAGGATCTGCGCGTTCAGCTCCTCGACACCGAGGACGGCCAGCGTGCGCGCCCAGTCGATCGTCTCGGAGATGCTCGGGGCCTTGCGGAGCTCCAGCTCGCGCAGCCCGCGCACGACGTTCACGAGCTCCTCGGCGAGGGAGTCCGAGAGCCCGGTCTTCTTGGACCGGACGATCTCCAGCTCGCGCGCGGCCTCGGGGTAGTCGAGGAACAGGTGCAGGCAGCGGCGCTTCAGCGCGGCGGCGAGGTCGCGGGTGTTGTTCGAGGTCAGCAGCACGTAGGGCCGCTGGTCGGCCGTGAAGGTCCCCACCTCGGGGATGGAGATCTGGAACTCGCCGAGGGTCTCCAGCAGCACGGCCTCGAGGGCCTCGTCGGCGCGGTCGACCTCGTCGATCAGCAGCACGACCGGCTGCGGGGACCGGATGGCCTCGAGCAGCGGGCGCGGGGCCAGGAAGCGCTCGGAGAAGAACACGCTCTCCTCGGCGCCGATCCGTTCCACGGCGCCGGCCAGGTCCGGGGCGTCCGCGACGACCTGCCCGATCTTCTCGCGCAGGATCTGGGTGTACATGAGCTGCTTGCCGTAGTCCCACTCGTACAGGGCCTTGGTCTCGTCCTGGCCCTCGTAGCACTGCAGCCGCAGCAGTCGGCGGCCCGTGGCGAGCGCCAGCATCTTGGCCAGCTCGGTCTTGCCGACACCCGCAGGCCCCTCGAGCAGCAGCGGCTTGTCGAGCCGGGTGAGCAGGAAGACCGTGGTGGCGAGCCGGGTGTCGGCGATGTAGCCCTGCTCGCGCAGGGCGTCGACGACCTCGTCGACGGAGGCGAACGGCGGGTCGGGATCCTCGAGGGCGGGCACGGACTCGGTCACGGGTGGTGCTCCTTCCGCGCGGCTCGTCGGCGGGCCGCGGTAGGCCGCTCAGGCGGGCGGGCCCGCCGTGACCCAGTGTGCGCCGGGTGGACACGACGGGCCCGCCGAAGGCCTGAGAGTGCAGGTCGAGCGTCGTGAGTGGCGATGGTCGCCGGAGCGACCATCGCCACTCGCGGCGGTCAGGAGAGCAGGTCGTCCAGGTCGCCGTTGATGCAGTGGTCGACGACCGGGCGGACGGTCTCGAAGGTGCACTCCTTGGGGTTGCCCGGGGTGCAGGCGTCGCCGAGGACGTGGTTGGTGATGCGGTCGACGTCCGCCGCGTCGCCGACGATGGTCGGCGCGTTCTCGTAGTACTTGGTCGGGCCGACGCCCAGCCGGTTCTTCGAGTACGAGTCCTGCGTGACGTCGATGAAGCGCTCGGGGATGCCCACGTCGCGCAGCAGCCGGATCGCGGCGGCGAGCGCGGCCTCGGCGGCCTGCACCTTGGTCATGCCGTGGGTGTCGATGCCCATGGCCTCCGCGATGTCCGCGAAGCGCTCGTAGGCGACCGGCATGTTGAAGGCCCACACGCGGGGCAGCGCGATGGCGTTGTTCAGGCCGTGGTGGGTGTCGTAGAACGCGGACACCGCGTGCGAGATCGAGTGGATGATCCCGAGGCCGCCGGAGTTGAACGCCTGGGCGGCGATGTACTGCGCGTACATCATGCCCTCGCGGCCCGCGAGGTCCTGGCCGTTCCACACGGCCGCGCGCAGGCTCTGCGCGGTCAGCTTGATCGCGTGCAGCGCGTTGCCGAGCGACGGCTGGAAGTTCAGCCGGGAGACGTACGGCTCGGAGGCGTGCGCCAGCACGTCGAACCCACACTGCGCGGTGTAGTCGACCGGGCAGTCGTAGTAGAGGACCGGGTCGTCGATCGCCAGGCTCGTGACCGAGGCGTCGTCGAACGCGACGTACTTGTGGGGGTTGTCGGGGTCGGTCGTGGTGTCCGTGATGACGTACGCCCACGAGGTCTCCGAACCGGTACCGGCCGTGGTGGAGACCGCGATGTGCGGCGGGTTCTGCGGGTTCTCGGACTTGTTGAAGCCCTCGAACTCGTTGACGTTGCGGCCGTCGTGGGCGACCGAGATGCGCGCGCCCTTGCAGGCGTCGTGGCTGGACCCGCCGCCGATGGAGACGAACGAGTCGCACTTGTTCTGCTGGTACAGGCCCACAGCGTCCATGACGTTGTAGTCCTTGGGGTTCGACTCGACCTGGTCGTAGAGCACGACCTCCAGGCCGTGGTACTTCATCGACTCGACGATCTTGTGCACGATGTCCGTGCCGCGAAGGCCCGACGTCATCACGAGCGTCTTCTTGAACCCGAGCTTCAGTGCCTCCGGCCCGATCATCTCGTGCGCCCCCGGCCCCATCAGAGCCTTGGGGAACGGGTGGAACTCTTTGAGCGGGAACGGCTTGAGCAGTTCGTCGACCTGCATGGCAGCCCTTTCTGGTGCAGGTGAAGTCGGTCGACGGCGACGCTAGGACCGGCGTGACGCCGGGCACAGGGGGGCGCGGGCTAAACCGTCAAGAGGTGGGGGCGGAAACCGTCTTGTCGGAGGGGGGTCGGCGTGCTATTGCATCATGTTGGCAACAAGGAGGCCAGTCCCATCCAGCTGGGAGGCCGGCGCGAGCAACCGCACCTCGCCGCCGAGCAGCCCCGCGGACTGCTCAGACCTGCCTGCTGGCCGACCACCGCTCGCCGACGACGTCGAACCCGCGCCGGGAGTACCACCGCCGGGGCCACGACGCGGCGAGGGCGTGCAGGCCCAGCAGGTCGCAGCCCGCCTCGGTCGCCACCGCGACCGCGCCGCTGACCAGTGCGTTCGCGTGTCCCCGTCCACGGTTCGCGGCGGCGGTCTCGACCGCCTCCAACGCGGCGGTGGCCCCGTCGATCTCCAGGGCGGCGGCCGCGACGACCCGGCCCTCCTCCCGGACGGCGAGGAAGCGGACGTCCGTGCCGTAGTCGTCGACGAGGTACCGGCCGGGCAGCTGCAGGCGGAGCGGGTCGTCGGCGGGGAGGTCGGTCCGCCAGGCGCCGACCCAGACCTGCCGGACCTCGTCGAGGGACACCTGTTCGGCCGGTCCCGGCGGTCCCGGGGTGCCCGTGAGTGGGCGGGCCAT
>NZ_JACBXB010000997.1 GCF_013870575.1 Pseudonocardia pini | reverse complement strand
ACGCCCTGGAGCACCGCGGGCACGGCGCCTCGGCGGGCTCGCCCGAACAGCTCGGCGTCCTCGGGGAGACCGGCTGGGCGGGGCTGGTCGACGACATCGGCGCCGTCGCGGCGCACGCACGGGCCGAGCACCCCGGCCTGCCGCTGGTGCTGGTGGCGCACAGCATGGGCTCGTTCGCCGCACAGCAGTGGGTCCTGGACCACTCCGCGGCGGTCGACGGTCTGGTGCTGACCGGCACCGCCGCGCTCGACCTGCTCGAACCCGCGCTGGACCTCGACGCCCCGCTGGAGCTCGAGATGTTCAACGGGCCCTTCGCCCCGGCCCGCACGGACTTCGACTGGCTGTCCCGGGACACCGAGCAGGTCGACCGCTACGTCGCCGACGCGCTCTGCGGCTTCGGGCTGGACACCCCGGGGGTGAAGGCGCTGTTCGCCGGGGCCCGGGCCCTCGCCGACCCGGAGCGGGTCGCCGCGATCCGCTCCGACCTGCCGATCCGCGTGGTCGTCGGGGACCAGGACCCGGTCAACGCCGGACTCGCCCTGGTCCGGCCGCTGGTGGACCGGTTCGAGGCGGCCGGGGTCAAGGACGTCACACTGCGGGTGTGGCCTGCGGCCCGGCACGAGGTCTTCAACGAGACCAACCGGGCCGAGATCACGGCGGACCTGCTGGACTGGCTGGACCGGGTCGTCCCGGCCCGTTGACGAGAGGGGTGACGGGTGGAGGTCGACGCGGTCGCGGACGTGCGGGCCGACCCGCTGGGGTTCGAGGCGGCGGCCGTGGCGGCGGAGAAGGCCGGGTACGCCGGCATCGGGCTGCCGGAGACCCGGCACGACGTCTTCGTCTCGGCCGCCCTCGCCGCGCGGGCCACCAGCAGGCTCACGCTGCAGACGTCGATCGCGGTGGCCTTCGCCCGCAACCCCATGACGGTGGCCCAGTCCGCCAACGACGCCCAGCTGGTGTCCGGCGGTCGGTTCCAGCTGGGCCTCGGCTCGCAGGTCAAACAGCACGTCGAGCGGCGCTTCGGCATGCCGTGGGGCAGCCCCGCGGCGCGGATGGAGGAGTTCGTCGCCGCCGTCCGCGCGATCTGGGCGGCGTGGGCCGGCGGTGAGCGGCTGCACTTCGAGGGCGAGCACTACCGCCACACCCTCATGACCGAGATGTTCGACCCGGGCCCCAACCCGCACGGCACCCCGCCCGTCCTGCTGGCCGCCGTCGGCCCGCGGATGACCGAGGTCGCGGGGCGGGTGGCCGACGGGCTGCTGTGCCACTCCCTGACCACCCCGGACTACCTGCGGGAGGTCACCCTCCCCGCGGTCCGCCGGGCCCGCGGCGAGGCCGCGGGCGCCTTCACCCTCGCCCTGCCCGTGTTCACCGCGGTCGGGGTCGACGAGGCGGGGCGGGCACGGGCCGAGGCGGGCGTCCGCAGGCAGCTGGCGTTCTACGCGTCGACGCCCGCCTATCGCGCCGTCCTGGACCACCACGGCTGGGGCGAGCTGCACGAGCGGCTCAACCGGCTCTCCCGGGCCCACGCCTGGACCGAGATGGCGGAGGCGATCGACGACGACGTCCTCGCCGCCTTCGCCGTCTCCGGCACCCCGCAGCAGGTCGCCGACGGGATCGCGGACCGCTACGCCGGCCTCGTCGACCGGGTGTCGCTGTACTCGC
>NZ_JACBXB010000996.1 GCF_013870575.1 Pseudonocardia pini | reverse complement strand
GCCCGGCGAGCGTCACCCATGTCCCCTAGAGGGTCGGGAGGCCCGGGGCGCCGATCGAGCCGGTGACGCCGTCGAGGACGCCCGAGACGCCGTCGATCAGGTCGCCGACCGGGGTCGGGTCGATGGCGTCGTCCACGACGTTCACGATCTCCTCCACCGGCGGGGTGTCGTCCACGACGCCGTCCACCACGTCGGTCACCGGGTCGACGAGGCCGCCGAGCGGCGTGTCGCCGGTCGCCGTGTCGAGGAGGGCCTCGGTCGAGTCGACCGCGTTCTCGATCGGGCCCACGGGGAAGCCGCCGTCACCGGGGAAGCCGCCGCCGGGGCCGCCGTCACCGGGGAAGCCGCCGCCCGGGAAGCCGTCGGGGCCGTCGTCGTCGAGGCCGCCGCCGGGCAGGCCGGGGAACTCGAAGCCCGGGGGCAGGTCCGGTCCGCCGGGCCCACCGTTCCCACCGGGGCCGCTCCACTCGTAGTCCCAGCTGCTCGAGCGGTCGTGCCCGCCGTCGCCGTGCGCGCCCTTGTGGTGGTCGTCCCGGCCCTCGTCGGCGTGCGTCTCGTGGTCCGACTTGTGATCGGCCTTGTGATCGGCCTTGTGATCGGCCTTGTGGTCCGACTTGTGGTCGGCGGTGTCCGCCTTGTGCTCGTCGTGGCCGCTGTACTCCCCGGCGGCGGCGAGTCCGGTGGCGGTCAGGGCGATCGGGAGTGCGGTGGCGCCGACCAGCACGGCGCGCAGCGACGTACGCATGCGGATCTCCTCTTCGGTCATCGGGTCCGTCGCCGTCCGCGTGTGCGGCCGATCGCCGGAGCCCGTGCTGGACCCAACGGACGACCCCTCCGTCTGCGACTCGGCGCAACCCGGTCGGGGGACCTCAGATGCGCCCATTCGACCCATCCGGGTGGACGCTCCGTTACTTCGGAAAAACGAGAACACCTGAGTGGAGCAATCGACGACCCTTCGAGATCACTCACCGCATCCACGCCGGGAGCGAGCTCGGCCGGCGAGGTACGGCACACGCGGGCAGGCTGACCGGGTGCCCCCGCTCGTTGTGACCGCCGTCGTGGCCGAGCCCGTGCAGGAGGCCTTGGACGCGCTGCGGCGCAGGCACTTCCCACCGGACCGCAACCACCTCGACGCCCACGTCACGCTCTTCCACGCCCTGCCTGCGGAGCACGAGGCCGCGGTCGCCGCGGCGCTGGCCGCGGCCACGGAGCGTCCCGGACCCGAGGCGGTCGTGGGGGTGCCGAGGCTGCTGGGGCGCGGTGTCGCGCTCCGGGTCGAGTCGCCCGCCCTGCTCGCCCTGCGCGCAGACCTCGCGCACCGGTGGGACCCGTGGCTCACCCGCCAGGACCGCGGGAAGCGCGAGCTGCACGTGACGGTGCAGAACAAGGTCGATCCCGAGCAGGCCCGAGCCCTGTACGCCGACCTCGCGACGCGCCCCGTGGACCACACTCACGTCACGGCACTCGCGCTGTGGCGCTACCGCGGCGGCCCGTGGGAGCCGGTCCGGCGCTATCCCTTCGGCCCAGCGCGGTGATCACCAGGCCTTCGAGTGCTGCTCAGCCGGTGCAGCCCCGGCCGTCCCCGTCGCCGTCGAGCTTGTAGCGGTCCGGTCCGGTCACGCGGACGGGACCGGCGACGTCGGCGCAGTTCAGGTCCGCGACCACGG
>NZ_JACBXB010000995.1 GCF_013870575.1 Pseudonocardia pini | reverse complement strand
CAACGAGCTCCAGCGCCAGGCCCGCAGCCGAGCGTCGGTCGGCGAAGCCTCCCACCAGCCGTCGAACTCGGCGAGGAGGGCCGACCCCGCGGGGGCGAGGGCGTCGGCCCAGTCCTGCCGTGCGCGCTGCCGTCGGTCTCCCGCTCACGTGTCCCACCTGGCCGCCGGGGCCGCGTCGACAAGCGCGGAGCGGGCGAGGCCGGGGTGGGCGAACAGGACGCCGACAGAGGAGCCGAGCAGGGTGTCGACCTCCTCGTCTGAGCCGCCCTCGCGCGGTGGGGCGACCCCGCCCCACAGCTCGTTCAGCACGGCGGCGTGCGGCTCGTCGGTGTCGGCGTCGTAGCCGGAGAGCTCCTGCGCGAGCCGCCGCAGGGTGACCTCGTCCAACCCTTCGGCCCGCAGGACCGCCGCGGCGCCCGCGACGGCGGGTGGGCACGCCCGCAGCTCGACGACCACGTTCGTTCGCGTGGGGGTATCGGCGGAGCCGCGGCGCGGCTCCTACGGTCTGACGACATGGAGGGCCGATGACGACCGGCGACGCCGCTCACGAACTGCGTGTCCACGGGGTGGCGGGCACGCCGCCGGAGGCGATGCTGCAGCTCGAAGCCGTGCGCGAGGAGCGTTCCGGCGCTCGTCGGGGCCGCTCGGTGGGCAGCGACGAGATCACCGTGTGGGAGCCCCCGCCGACCGACGCTCGGCTGCGGGCCTGGCGCTGGAGCTCGTTGACCTCCGGCAAGTGGTACCAGGCGTTCTACCTGCTGCTCCTGCCGTTCATGATCGCGAACCTGGCGGGGTGGATGCTTCCCGCCGACCCCGTCCAGGCCGGCCCCGGCGGCGACCCCGAGGCTCCCGCGCCCCACCGCGGAGTCCGGCTGCGGTGCGCGACGCTGCTCGTCCGGCTGGTCGGGCTGCTGGTCACGGTGGTGTTCGTGGTGTCGGTGCAGCTCGTCGTCGCCGATCTGGTGGTGTGGCAGTGGCTGTACCAGGTCGTGGACGTGCCCGTCGGCGTGGTGGGGCTGGGGACGGCGGCCACGGCGCTGGTGTTCCTGGGGCTGGTCGTGCTCACCCGGATCCGGCCGCGACCGGAGGGGCGCGCCGAGCCCGCCGGTCGGTGGGCGCGGATCCGCCGGTGGTGGTCGCGGCTCGGGAGACAGTGGGAACGGCCCCGGGACCCGGTGGGCATCGGGTCCCTCGCGCGGGCGCAGTGGGTGCTGTGGCACAGCGGGTCGATCAACGTCGCGCTGCGCAGGCTGCATCTCACCGCGGGGCTCGCCGTGATCGCGTTGCTCGCGGCCCTGCCGCGGGGCGGGACGTCGGTGCCGGGGCTGCGCACCATCACACTGTTCCTGGCGGCCGTCGCCCTGGGTGCCGTGGTGCTGCTCGTCGGCTGGATCGGGCTGCGTCGCGGCCGGGACGCGGGCACCGATCCGGAGCGCGACGAGGGCGACCTCGGCCTCGCCGTCCCGTTCTTCCTGATCAGGCGGGTCGCCGTGGTGCCTGCGGTCCTCGCGGTCGGCCTCGCGGTACTGCTGCCGATCTGGTGGTCGGAGCCCGTCGTGCGGCCGTGGGTCTCGCTGCCCGCGCTCCGCGGCACCGCCGTGTGGGTCACGCTCGCGGTCGCCGCCGTGGCGGTCGTCCTCACCGGACTCACCCTCGCGATCATGAAC
>NZ_JACBXB010000994.1 GCF_013870575.1 Pseudonocardia pini | reverse complement strand
CGGGGGGTCTCGCGCGGGAGGGGCCGGGGGGAGACAGGCGTCCTTCCCTGATCACCGCTCGGGCACGTGCAGCCGCGACCGGTGCGGTGCTCGGCGCCGAGACGGTGATCATGAACGGAAGCCGGGGTGGCCGCAGCGCTCTCCGAGCCAAGATCGCCGCCTGGGCACGCGCAACCGCGACCAGCGCGGTTCTCGGCGCCGAGACGGTGATCATGAACGGAAGCCGGGGTGGCCGCAGCGCTCTCCGAGCCAAGATCGCCGCCTGGGCACGCGCAACCGCGACCAGCGCGGCCCTCGGCGCCCGAACCGTGATCATGGACTGAACGGTCCGGAACAGCCGCCGCGCTCTCCGAGTCAAGATCGCCGTCTGGGCACGCGCAACCGCGACCAGCGCGGCTCTCAGTGCCGGGACGGTGATCATGGACTGAACGGGCCAGAACAGGCGCCGCTCCCCTTGAGTCTTGATCACCATCTGGGCACGCGGGACCGCGGCCAACGCGGCCCTCGGCGCCCGAACCGTGATCATGGACTGAACGGTCCGAAACAGCCGCCGCGCTCTCCGAGTCAAGATCGCCGTCTGGGCACGCGCAACCGCGACCAGCGCGGCTCTCAGTGCCGGGACGGTGATCATGGACTGAACGGGCCAGAACAGGCGCCGCTCCCCTCAAGTCTTGATCACCATCTGGGCACGCGGGACCGCGGCCAACGCGGCCCTCGGCGCCCGAACCGTGATCATGGACTGAACGGTCCGGAACAGCCGCCGCGCTCTCCGAGTCAAGATCGCCGTCTGGGCACGCGCAACCGCGATCAGCAAGGTCCGCAGCACCCGAACGGTCATCATGAGCGAGAGCCGGGCCTACCGCAGCGCTGTTCGAGCCATGATCATCGTCCGGGCACGTGCAGCCGCGATCAGCGCGGCTCTCGGCACCGGGACGGTGATCATGGACGGAAGCCGGGGTGGCCGCAGCGCTCTCCAAGACAAGATCGCCACCTGGGCACGCGGAACCGTGATCAGCGCGGTCCTCGGCGCCGGGACGGTGATCATGGACGGGAACCGGGATGACCGCAGCGCCCTTCGAGCCAAGATCGCCGTCTGGGCACGCGGAACCGCGCTCAGCACGGTCCGCAGCTCCCGAAAGGTCATCATGAGCGAGAGCCGGGCCGACCGAAGCACTGTTCGAGCCATGATCATCGTCCGGGCTCGCGCAGCCGCGACCAGCGCGGCTCTCGACTCCGGAACGGTGATCACGGATTGAGCGGGCCGGGACGGCCGCCACCCCCATCGAGCCAAGATCACCATCCGGGCACGCGCAACCGCGACCAGCGCGGTCCCCGGCACCGGAACGGTGATCATGGGCGGAGCGAGCCGGGACATCCGCCACCCCCCTCGAGCCATGATCACCATCCGGGCACGCGCAACCGCGGTCAGCGCGGCCCTCGCAGCCGAGGCGGTGATCATCGGGAGGGCGGACGATCCGGAGGCTCGGAGTGGCCACCACCGGGGTGGGTGCCTCGGTTCCGCGCTCGGGCCGACGGCTCTCGGGATGATGGCGACAGTCGGGATAGGGGCCGTAGCCCGGGGTCGGCGGGGGTGCGGGCGGACCTTCGAGCGGACCCGCGGCACCCGAACCGGGCTCACGGTCGTCCCCCCACGGCACGAGTCGGACCCGCT
>NZ_JACBXB010000993.1 GCF_013870575.1 Pseudonocardia pini | reverse complement strand
GCGCGGGTCGCCGACCTGGGGGAGCTGTCCCCGCGACGGCCTCCCCTCCCGGTCGTCGTGGGCGGTCCCGGATGGCGGGGGCGGGACCTCCCCGGTTCGGCGCTGCACGTCGAGTCCCTCGTCGCGGCGGTCACCGCGTTGTCGTGTTTATTCTGAGAACAGTGCGAAAAGCGCTTCACAAGCCGTCCACCGGGCACTTTCGCGCGTAGCCTGGAGTGCGTTGCCCCAGACCCTCGGCGACCTCTTCCCGCGCCACAGAGATGAGGGTCGACATGGCCGACGTTCGACGGCTCCCGGTACCGGTCACACAGATCTGGGATTGGCAGATGCGCGGGTCCTGCCGCGGATCGGACAGCGATGTGTTCTTCCATCCCGAGGGCGAACGCGGACCCGCCCGAGCCGTTCGCGAGGCTCGGGCGAAGACCATGTGCCGGACCTGTCCGGTGATCGAGCAGTGCCGCAACCACGCGTTGACCGTCCACGAGCCCTACGGCGTGTGGGGCGGGCTCTCGGCGCAGGACCGCCAGGAGGAGCTCGGACTCACCGGCCGGACGGTCCGTCGCTAGTGTCCCAGGGCGTCCGGTCTCAGGAGAGCCGATGGGCCGGGCCGCCGGTGCCCAGGCGGAGCAGGATCTCCGTGGGGAGGTCCTCGATCTCCAGCGCCGCGCGGAGCCGCGGGAGGGCGTCGGTGGCGATCCGGCTGCGCAGGTCGGTCACCGCCGCGTCGTCCTCGGTGGTCACCGTGAGGTGCAGGAACGGCTCGGTGCGGCCCCCGGTGATCGCGGCCACGGTCCGCCGGACCCCCGGATAGGAGTCGATCTCCTCGGCCACGGCGTCGGCCGCGGCGTCGGTGTCGAGCATCGTGGTCCCGTTGGCGCCCTCGCCGGGCAGCCGCCAGGTCTGGCTGCTCGTCCGGCGGCGGCCGACCTGTGCGGCCAGCCAGAACAGGCACACCACGCCGACGACGACGGCGCCGGCGATCACGGCGTAGGGCAGCCACGACGGCACGGTCGGGTCGGTGGGCAGCAGCGTGGCCGCTCGGTCGTGGGTCGGGACGAGACCGAACCCCCGGAGCAGCGTGTAGGCACCACCGAGGAGCAACATCACCCCGACGACGGTGAGCAGGCTGCGGTTGAGCCCGGCGGGCCGGTTGGGGGTCGTGGCCATCACGTGCTCCTGGACTGGTTGACCCGGACGCTGATCCGGGGTGCGCGGCGGAGGGCGAGGGCCGTCAGCTGGTCGCCGACGGCGGCGCGGACCTCGCCCTGCAGGGCGAACATCGACCGGACCAGCTCCGCGGCCAGGTCCGGCTCCAACGCGGCCGGGACCAGCAGGAAGTTGCGGACGAACAGGGTGGCCACGGGCTCGCCGATGTCGTAGGCGGAGGCGGGCACCGTGCCGGGGGAGTAGACGGGGTAGCGGCCGCGCACCTCCTCCAGGACGTCGGCGAGGTCGAGCAGCCGGATCGGGGTGTCCGCCGCGAGCTCGGTGATGCCCGCGGTGGGCAGGCCGCCGGACCAGAAGAAGGCGTCGACGGTGCCCGCCCGCAGCGCGTCGATCGAGTCGGACAGGCCGAGCTCGCGGGGCGCGATCCCGCGGTCGGGGTCGATCCCGGCGGTCTCCAGCAGGCGTCGGGCGATCACGTAGTAGCCGGAGATCGGGGTCCCGACGGCGA
>NZ_JACBXB010000992.1 GCF_013870575.1 Pseudonocardia pini | reverse complement strand
TGCAGCGCTACGTCGCCGCGGCCCGCCACCTTCTCGTGCCGACCCGGTGACCACCCCGGACACGCGGAACGGTCCGGACATTCTCGGCGACTTCCGCATTCCGGACTCCCGGTTGAGGTCACCCGATCGGGCACCCACCATGGTGGTCATGTCCGCCGCGACGCCCCACCCCGGCCTGCCCGCCGGTGTCGTCGCGCTGCGCCCGTTGCGGCCGTCGGACCTGGAGACGTTCTGGCCGTCGAGGCGTGGCCACGCCTTCGACGAGCTGTGTCGCTGACCGCTCCTCCCGGTCCCGTCCGCCCACGCCCACGCCGTGACCCGGCGCGCGAGCGTCACGTCCCACCTCGAGAGAACACTCATGCGCACCCTCATCGTCTTCGCCCTCGTGGGCTTCGGCGCCCAGCTCGTCGACGGCGCCCTCGGCATGGCCTACGGCGTCACCTCCACCTCGTTGCTGCTGGTCGCGGGCGTGAACCCGGCCACGGCCAGCGCCTCGGTGCACCTCGCCGAGGTCGGCACCACCCTCGCCGCGGGCGCCTCGCACTGGCGCTTCGGCAACGTCGACTGGAAGCTCGTCCTCAAGCTCGGCGTGCCGGGCGCGATCGGCGCCTTCCTCGGCGCGACCGCGCTGTCCGCCCTGGCCACGGACGACGCCGCGCCGTACATGTCCGGCATCCTGCTGGCCCTCGGCGTCTACATCCTGGTCCGGTTCACGATCCGCCCGCCGCGGGTCGCCACCGCCCGCAAGTCGCCGCACGGCGCCAAGTTCCTCTCCCCGCTCGGCCTCGTCGGCGGGTTCATCGACGCCTCGGGCGGCGGCGGCTGGGGCCCGGTGGCCACCCCGGCGCTGCTCACCGCGGGCAAGACCGCGCCGCGGACCGTCATCGGCTCGGTGGACACCTCGGAGTTCCTCGTCGCGCTGGCCGCCAGCGTCGGCTTCCTGATCGGGCTCGGCTCCGAGGTGCTGGACCCCTTCACGATCGGCGGCCTGCTGATCGGCGGGGTACTCGCCGCGCCGCTGGCGGCGTGGCTCGTCACCAAGGTCCCGGCGCCGGTGCTCGGCTCCGCGGTCGGCGGCATCATCATCTTCACCAACGCCCGCACGATCCTCCGCGCGCTCGAGGCGCCCGGGGCGGTGTCCCTGTCGATCTACGTCGTGATCATCGCGGTGTGGATCGCGGCGGTCGCCACGTCGGTGACGAAGGTCCGTCGCGGCACGATCCCGGCCGAGGCGGCCTCGGAGAAGGCCGTCGAGGAGGCGGAGCAGGCGCGCGCCTGAGGATCTGCGGGTGCTCGCGGGCGGCCTGGGTCGCTGAGGCGCGGTCCGAGTCGCCCGATCAGGGAGTGCACTCGGTCGCGGCCCGAAGTTGTGTGCGCTCAGCGCTGTCCGCACCGCGCTGAGTGCACCCAACCCGTGATCATGCCGCGCTGAGAGCACGAAACGTGCGATCTTGAACGCCGAGGCCTACGAGCTCGAGCCCCGGAGACGGCGTGCGATCTCCCGGGCTGCGGACCGCTCGGGAAGCTCAGGCCGCCGCGGTGGCTGCGCTCGCGAGGGACTGCAGGACCGCCCGGGCGACGGCGTCGTTGTAGCGCAGGCTCTGCGCGTTCATGCCGGGGCGGGTGAAGGCACCCGCCACCTTCACCGTGGTGTGCGGGCCGACGGCGAAGCGGCGCTC
>NZ_JACBXB010000991.1 GCF_013870575.1 Pseudonocardia pini | reverse complement strand
GCGGTGGCCACCTGGGCCAGGTCGGCGAGCAGGTCCTGGGCGCGCTCCGGGCTGGCGTCCACCGGGGCGGCGGCGAGCACCCAGGCGTCCTCGGCCCAGAGCAGCTCGATGTCGTCCCCGACCGCGTCGGCCGCGTCGGCGACCCGCTGGGTGAGCAGCGGACGGATCGCCTCCGCGTCGGAGACGAAGGAGTAGCGCTCGCCGACCGGCTCGAGGAGGTCCAGCCCGGCGCCGCCGTCGGAGTCCGGCAACGGCGCGGACGGCAGCCTCAGCTCGACGGCGGCGGGCAGCGGCTCGCGGAGCTCGACGGCCACGACCACGGCGTTGGTCCGGCCCTGCTGCTCGTGGTCGAACAGGTAGCCGGTGCGGCCGCCCTCCGGCGTCGGCACGATGCCCGTGGCCAAGTAGCGGGCGATGCCCGGCCCGCCCTTCTGCACGGTGCCGTACCGCCAGCGACTGGGCAGCACTGGATCGGTCTCGTGGTACTCCCAGTCGTGCACGGCCGCCCACCGCTTGCGATCGCGGGCGGCAGGCTCGGCCGCCCCGCCCGCCCGGCGGTCGGCGAGGATCAGGGCGACGCCTCCGACCAGCGCCACCACCGCGATCAGGAACCACACCCACGACGGGATACCCACCCCGCGACCCTAGCGCCGCGCGGGCCTCCCGTCCGGGAACGCCACGATCACCCGACCGGGCAACTCACCGAACGTGACCGACGGCGCGCCGAGCGGCACTGATCGACTCAGCCTGCGGTGGCCTGCTTGCCGTACTCGACGGCGGCGTCCCGAACCAGGTCCGCGGGCACCGCCCGGACCGCACGAAGGGCCGAGTCCACGCCCAGGTCGGCGGTCCGGTTGAGCAGCTCGGCCAGGGACGCGGACCTCGCGAGGACGTCCTGCGCCTCCGTGACGAGCGCCGCCAGCAGACGGTCGAGCTCCAGGACGAGCCTGCCCCCGAGCTCCACCGCGGCGGTGACGACCTCGGCCATCAGCAGCGGGAAGGCCAGACCCGAGGTGGCCAGCATCGCGAGCACCCACCGCACCGCCGTGGCCAGGAAGTCCGCGACCAAGTCCCTGACCAGCGCAACGACGTCCTCGCCCGCGACCTGACCGGCGAGACCTTCAAGCCGGGGACGCGGGACTGCGTCGTGCTCACGGGGGTGCTGGCCGACCCGTACACCGGCAGGACCATCCCGTTCACCCGCGGCCAGGACACGAGCACGGCGGTGCAGATCGACCACGTCGTCGCGCTGTCGGACGCCTGGCAGAAGGGCGCCCGGCAGCTGGACCCGCAGACCCGCGAGCGGCTGGGCAACGACCCGCTCAACCTGCTGGCCGTGGACGGGCCGACCAACAGCGGCAAGGGCGACGGCGACGCCGCCACCTGGCTCCCGCCCCAGCGCGGGTACCGGTGCGCGTACGTGGCCCGGCAGGTCGCCGTGAAGGCCAAGTACGGGCTGTGGGTCACCCAGGCCGAGCACGACGCGATCGGCCGGATCCTGGGCGGCTGCCCCGGTGAGCCGATCCCGGTGGACGACACGGTGCCCGGCGGGGTTCACTCGATAGGGGCGTAAAACCCGGTCCCCGGCGGGCGATACGCCGGGTGACGGGGGTTCACACGGTGGTCCGGGGGGACACGATGGCCGAACAGGGTGGGACGGACGCGGTGCCCGCACCGCG
>NZ_JACBXB010000990.1 GCF_013870575.1 Pseudonocardia pini | reverse complement strand
CGCGAGCTGGTCGACATCGGGTTCGCGGCCGACGTCGAGGTGGCGGCCGAGCTCGACTCGAGCCGGTCGGTGCCGCGGCTCGTCGACGGCGCGTTCGTGGGCTGAGCACCGGGGGTCGGGAACCGGGGTTCGTCACGTGCGCCGGCCTTGACACCCGCGTGGCGATGCCGAATCCTCATCTGAGCATTCGTTCACATGTGTAGCTCGGAGGAAACATGGCGCAGGGTGCCGCACTGCCCGCCCGCCCGTCCGTGGCGGTCCCGGTCGTCCCGTTGCGGGAGCTCGTCCCGTGGGCGGTGTTCGCGGGGGTGATCCTCCTGGCACTGCTGTACCTGGTGGGCATGGACCAGGGCGCCACCTCGGTGTTCTCCGGCTCGATGCTGCACGAGTTCGTGCACGACGGCCGGCACCTGCTCGGCTTCCCCTGCCACTAGGTCCCGGACGTGGTCAGGACGCTTCTGGTCCGCGGCATGCTCGCGGGCCTGGCCGCCGCCGTCCTCGCGTGGGTGTTCGCCTACCTCGTGGGCGAGCCCGCACTCGACGGCGGCATCGCCTACGAGGACGTGATCTCGGCCGCCGCGGGTGAGGCGGGCGAGGAACCGCTGGTCAGCCGCGGGGTGCAGAGCACCGTCGGGCTGCTCGTCGCGCTGCTGATCTACGGCGTGGCCGTGGGCGGCATCTTCGCGCTCGTCTTCGCGGGGGTGTACGGGCGGGTCGCGCAGGCCTCGGCCCGGGCCACGGCGGCGGTGCTCGCGCTCGTCGGGTTCGTCGTGGTGGTGCTGGTGCCGTTCCTCAAGTACCCGTCGAACCCACCGGCCTCCAGCGAGGACGGCACGATCGGGACGCGCACCGGGACGTTCGTGCTGATGGTGGTGCTGTCCGTGCTCGTCGCGGTCGCCGCGGTGGTCGTCGGACGGAAGCTCGTGGCCCGGCTCGGCAGCTGGAACGGGGTCATCCTGGCCGGGGTCGGCTACGTCGTGGTGATCGGTGTGATCGGGGCCCTGCTGCCCACGGTCGCCGAGACCCCCGCGGACTTCCCCGCCGTCGTCCTCTACGACTTCCGGCTCGCCACCCTCGGCCTGCACCTGGTCCTCTGGACCGTGGTGGGCCTGCTGTTCGGCGCGCTCGTCGACGGCCGGTCGCGCCGGTCCCGCGCGGCCGAGGTCGCCTCGAACTGACCTGTCCGTGAGACGCCTGCTGCTGCTCGTCGGCACGACCCTGCTCCTGCTCGTCGCGTCCGGGGGGACCGCGGTCGCCCACAGCGGTGGCCTCGAGTCCGAGCCGTTCCTGCCGCGGGTGCTCGCGCTCGACCCGCCCGTCCCCGGCCTGTGGGTGGGTGTGGTCGAGGGCGGCGCCCGGCTCGGCGTGGTCAACGACTCCGCCTTCGCCGTCGACGTCCTGCCTGCGGGCTCCGCCCGCGCGGAGGAGCCTGTCGTGGCTCCCGGCGAACGCGGCCACTGGGCGGACGCCCGGGTGGTCACGTCGGGTCCCGGCCCGGTGACCTGGTCCGTTCCGCTGCAGGTCGGCGGGCAGCTGGTCACGGTGCGCGGCGAGACGGTGTGGCCGCCACCGCCCGCGACCGGCGGCTGGTGGGCGGCGACCGCGGCCCTCGCCGTGGCCACCGCGGTGCTGGGCACCGTGGCCGTACGACGACGGGCGGCGGCCCTCGCCGTCGCCGCC
>NZ_JACBXB010000989.1 GCF_013870575.1 Pseudonocardia pini | reverse complement strand
CCGTCATCGCGCGCCCGCCAGGACGTCGGCGTCGAAGCCCGGGGCGAAGGCGCCCGGGTGCTCGGCCTGCAGGCCGCCCCGCTGCCCGGTCGCCTCGCGGTGCGCGAGCTCCTGGCGGACCAGCGGCAGCACCGAGCGGCCGTACTCACGGGCGTCGGCGAGGGTGTCGTAGCCGCGGATCGACACCAGGTCGGCGCCGACGTCGATGTAGTCGACGATCGCGGCGGCGACCGTCTCCGGGGTGCCCACCAGCGCGGTGGAGGCGCCGCCCGCGTTGGTGACGGCGGCGGTGCGGGTCCACAGTGCCCGGTCGTAGACCTCGGAGCGGGAGGCGAACTCCAGTGCCCGCTGCGACCCGACGTTCTGCGGCGCACCCTTGCCGACCAGGTACTGCTTGCCGTAGGCGGCCCGCTCGAAGGTGCGGCCGATCCGCTCGGCGTAGTCGTAGGCCTTGCGCCAGGCCAGCTCGTCGGTGCGGGCCACGATCGGGCGGAAGGTGACCCAGATCCGCTGCCGCGAGCGGCCCGCGGCGTCGGCGATCGCGTGCACCCGCTCGATCTGGGCGCGGATGTCGGCGAGCGGCTCGCCCCAGAAGCTGAAGACGTCCGCCTGCCTGCCGCCGATCTCGAAGGCCTCGTCGGACTGGCCGCCGATCGAGATCGGGATGGTGTCGCCGTAGGGGCGGAAGCCGGGTCCGAAGTCGTCGAAGCGGTAGAACTCGCCGGCGTGGCTGAAGGACCCCTCCTCGGTCCACGCCCGACGCAGCAGGCCGATGAACTCGCTGGTCCGGGCGTAGCGACGCTCCTTCGGCAGGTAGTCGCCCTGCCGGGCCTGCTCGGCGTCGTTGCCGCCGCTGATCAGGTGCACCACCGCGCGGCCCTCGGTGAGCTGGTCGAGCGTCGCCAGCTGCTGGGCCACGACCAGCGGGAACGCCGTGTTCGGCCGGACCGCCACGATCGGCCTGATCCGCTCGGTGAGCTGACCGACGGCCGAGGCGACGACGAACGAGTCGGCGCTGCCCGAGCCGTAGGGCAGCAGCGTGTAGTCGTAGCCCGCCTCCTCCAGGGTGGCGACGTAGCGGCGGAAGTAGGCGAGGTCGATCCCGCGGCTCGGCACGGGCTCGAGCTCGGTCGACGGGTTGAGGTGCGACAGGCTGATGAACTCGGCGCGCCGGGCGGCGGTGGGCGGGACGGTGCGGTCGGAGCCGGGCGTCTGGGTCGGCACGCTCATGGGTCATCTCCTGTGGAACGGCGGGTGGGCGCGGTGCGGTGGGGCGCACGCCGTCGGGCGCCCGTGGAACGGTTCGGGTGCGGGCTCGGCCGCGACGACGCCGTGTCTAGAGCGCCTTCCCGGGGTTGAGCACGTGGTGCGGGTCGAAGACCGCCTTGAGGTCCTGCTGCAGGTCGAGCACGTCGGAGCCGAGCTCGTCTCGCAGCCAGCGGCGCTTGAGCAGGCCCACGCCGTGCTCGCCGGTGAGCGTGCCGCCGAGCCGCAGGGCGGTGGTGAACAGCTCGCCCGCGGTGGCCCAGACGTCCTCGTCCAGCTCCCGGCCGGGCTCGAGGACCAGGATCGGATGCAGGTTGCCGTCCCCGGCGTGGGCCATCGTCGCGATCCGGATCCCGCTGCGCCGGGAGATCGCGCCGATCGCCGCGACCGCCTCGGGCAACCGCGACCGCGGCACC
>NZ_JACBXB010000988.1 GCF_013870575.1 Pseudonocardia pini | reverse complement strand
GCGCTCGCCGTCGCCCGCTCGTGGGCGGCATGAGAGAGCGCTCATCGCGCTCTCCCGGCCCCCTCACCGCCGGCCGGAACTCTGGGTCCCGTCAGCGAGAGACCTCCGGAAGGACACACCATGCAGCGCACCTGGAAGATCGTCGCGATCGGCGCCACCGTCGCCGGGCTGGGCCTCGGCGGGGCCGCGGTGGCCAACGCCGACGCGGGCCCGAGCACCGAGCCCGTGCGGCCGATCAGCGTCGGCGCCGCGGACCCCGCAGCCCCGACCGTCGCGCCGGTGGCCCACGTCGACGACTCCCCCGAGTCGGTCGACTCGCCGTTCGAGAGCCCCCTGGACTCCCCCGAGTCCCCCTTCGACTCCCCCGACGACGACCACCTCACGCCCGACAGCCCGCACACCCCCGACAGCCCGCACACCCCCGACACCCCGGACACGCCGGACGACGACGACTGACGCGACCCCGGACACGACTCGCGCCGGCTCTGGACCCCTCGTCCCAGAGCCGGCGCGCGCCGTTCCCCCGTCCTGTCGGCTGCTCCCCAGCGCCGACGGAGGGCCGTCGACCGCTCCCCAGCGTCGACGGATGGTCTGTGGTCAGCCCGCGAGCGCCATCTGCTCCCGCGGCACCGGACGGTCGGCGAGGTAGCGGCGCAGCGCGGTGAGCGCGCGGTGCTGGGTGACCCGCACCGACCCCGGCGTGGAGCCGAGCAGCGCGGCGGTCTCGATCGCCGAGCGGCCCTCGATCAGCCGCAGGCGCAGCACGTCACGGTGCCGCTCGGGCAGCCTGCCCAGCAGCCGCTGCACCATGGCGGCCTGCTCGGCCTGCACGGTCAGCTCGTCCGGGGCGTCGCCCGTCTGCAGGGAGTCCGGCACCGTGTCCGTGAGGTCGATGCGGGAGATCCGGCTGCGGCGGACCGTGTCGATGATCTTGTTGCGGGCGATGGTGAAGGCGAACGCGAGCAGCGGCCCGCCGTTGTGGTCGAACGTCGGCAGTGCCTTGAGCAGGGCGATCAGCGTGTCCTGCGCCATGTCCTCGGCCGAGGTGGCGTCCCCGGCGCCCGTGGCCAGCCGGGACCGGCAGTACCGCAGCACCGGCGGGTGCAGGGCCGCCATCAGCTCCTCGCACGCCGCCCGGTCCCCGGCCGCGGCGGCCCGGCCCAGCCGGTCGATCCGCGCGAGGTCCTGCGCGGCGGCGGTCCGAGTCGGGTTCGGCACGGGGAGCATGGTCGGGGTCCTTCCGGGTCTGCCGGCGTTTCCGGCGTCAGGGAGAAGAGTGCTCGGTCGGAGAGCGGGGATACATGCTGCGAGCCCCCGAAACGCTCCCCGTGCTGCCCCATGCCGAAGAGTGGTACTGCCACCACTGCCCCGCGTCCGTTCGCCGCCACCCGATCGGGGATCACTACGACGAACGGGCTAACACCTCCTGCCGGCCGACGATCTCCCTCGTGACGGACCACGAAGGAACGGAGCGGTCGGCATGCGAATGTCCCAGGTGGCACGGGTCGCGATGACCGGGACGGTGCTCGGCACCCTCTCGACGACGTCGATCGCGGCCGTGACGCTCACGGCCGCTCCCCAGGCCCCCGTCGAGACCCCCCGGTTCGCCGCCGCACCTGCTCCGACCGCCGTCGGCGCGCCCCAGGCCACCCCGTTCTCCCACCCGCTCTCCGCACCCGTCGAC
>NZ_JACBXB010000098.1 GCF_013870575.1 Pseudonocardia pini | reverse complement strand
AGTCGGACACCGCGGCACCGCGAGTCCGACACCGGGGCGCGAGTCGGACATCGGCGCGGGCGTGTCGGACACCGGGGCGCGAGTCGGACGCCAGATCGCGCGAGTTGGACGCCGGAGCGCGCCAGTCGGACACCGCGGATCGTGCTGCTTAGCGACCACCAGTACCCGCGCCGCCTCGCCTCGCGAGATCACCATCTCGGCACGCAGAGCCGCTGTCACCGCGGCTCCCGGTGCCGAGACGGTGATCGATGGGCTCAACCGGCGCCCGCGGCTCCGTCGCGCAGTGACACCTGCCCCACGATCGTCGAACCGGCACGGACAACCGCGACCACAGCGGCATCCTGCTCCGAAACCGTGATCGAGCACCCCAGCCTGGGCGGTCTACCCGGCCCCACGCTCTCGCCCCGATGACCACGGTTTCGGCATCGCGAGCGCGGCGGCGCACGGCGCAGCGGTGATTGTGGATGCGGGCCGGAGCCCACGCGCCGAACGCATGATCACCGGCTCGGCACGTCCAGCCGCGAACAGCGCGGCTGTGCGTGCCCGTACGACGATCAAGAGGCCGAGACGGGTCAGCAGTCCGCACGAGCCAGTGCAAGCCACTTGTTCTCGGATTCATCGATCTGGCCCGGAAACCTCGTCAGCCACGACTCTCGGACCGGTGCAGTGATGATGCGGTGGCGTGACACACCCCGAGGGGTGAGAACTATGCGCCGTCCCGTCCGACTCACGCGGCGCGCTACCCGACCGGCGCTGATCCCCGACCCGCGAGTTCCGCGATCCGACTCGCCTGTTGGTTCCAGGCAGCGGCGCCGCGGGTCCCCTGCCCGACTCGCGCGTCTCTCTGCCCGACTCGCGCCCAGGTCTCCGATCCACGTGTCCTGATTTCCGACTCGCAAGCCCGAGATGCCGGACTCGCGCGCCCGAGATGCCGGACTCGCGCCGGAGTGTCGGACTCGCGCGCCGGGGTGTCGGATTCGCGCGCCGAGGGTGTCGGGCTCGCGCGGCCGGGGTGTCGGCCTCGCACTCAAGATGTTGGACTCGGCCGCCGGGGTGTCGGACTCGCGCGCCGTGGTGTCCGACTTGCGCGCCGTGGTGTCGGACTCGCGCGTCCGTGGTGTCGGACTCGCGCGCCGTGGTGTCCGACTCGCGCGTCGGAAGTGGGGGACTCGCGGGCTCCGTCAGTCGATGGGTGGCGCCGGAGGCGCGAGCCTGGCGGGGCCGGTGCGCCGTGGGCCGGTGGGCATGATCGGTGGCTGTTGCCGTGGGGAGACCTCGTCGGGTAGAACGTCCAGGTGTCGCATTCGTGCCTCGTTCGACGGCTGACCGTCGACCTGTGCCGTTTGTGTTCCGTGAGCTGTCGGGGGCTCTGACGACACCGCCGCGGGCCGGACTCCCGGCCCGCCGACCGCATCGAGCGGTCCCCTCCCCTCCCCGCTCGTCGCCCCCGCAGTGTCCTGTTCGGACGTCAGGGGCGGTCGCGCCGGGGACCTCCCTCGTCCTGAGAGGACTGTCATGTCCACCCCAGCCCACGCCCCGCCCACGGGGCCCGCCGACCCCGCGGCGGTCGCGCCTGCGCAGCCACGCCGCCGACGGCCACCCGGTCGCCTCCGCGCACTGCTCCTGCCCCTGCTGTCCCTGGTCGTGTTCCTCGTCCTCTGGCAGCTCGCCGCCGCCAGCGGGCTGTGGAACGAGACCTTCGTGCCCTACCCGTCGACCGTCTGGCAGGCGTTCCTCGACGCCTCGACCACCCACGACGGCACCCGGGGCTACCAGGGCTACCTGCTCTGGGAGCACCTCTACATGACCCTGCGCCGGGTGCTCGCCGGCGTGGTCCTCGGCGTGGCCGCGGGCGTGGTGGTCGGCCTGGCGATGGGCACCGTGCCGTGGGTGCGCCGCGTCCTCGAGCCGTGGCTGACCTTCCTGCGCGCGTTGCCGCCGCTGGCGTACTTCTTCCTGCTGGTGATCTGGCTGGGCATCGACGAGGCTCCGAAGATCACGCTGCTCGCCCTGGCGGCGTTCCCGCCCGCCGCGGTGGCCACGACGGCCGCGGTCGCCGCCGCACCGGTCGGCCTCGTCGAGGCGGCCCGGGCCCTGGGCGCGTCCCGCAGCCAGGTGATCAGGGACGTCATCGTCCCGTCCGCGCTCCCCGAGACGTTCACCGGCATCCGGCTCGCGGTCGGCATCGCCTATTCGTCGGTGGTCGCCGCCGAGCTGTTCAACGGGATTCCCGGCATCGGCGGGATGGTCAAGGACGCCAGCAACTACAACAACACGCCGGTCGTGCTGGTGGGCATCGCCGCCATCGGCATCTCCGGTCTCGTGATCGACGGCCTGCTGCGGGCGGCCGAGCGACGCACCGTCCCGTGGAGGGGAAGAGCATGAGGATCCGATCCGCCCTGGTCGTGGCGCTGGCCGTACTCACCACGCTCGCGGGCTGCGCCGTCGGGCCCGCGGGCCAGGACTCGTCGAAGCCCACGGTCCGGCTGGCCTACCAGTCGTTCCCCAGTGGCGACCTGATCGTCAAGGAGAACCGCTGGCTCGAGGAAGCGCTACCGGACTGGAACGTCCAGTGGACCAAGTTCGACTCGGGCGCGGACATCAACACCGCGTTCATCGCCGGTGAGCTGGACTTCGGTGCGATCGGGTCCAGCCCGGTGGCGCGGGGGTTGTCCGCACCGTTGAACATCCCGTACCAGGTCGCCTTCGTGCTCGACGTCGCGGGCGACAACGAGGCCCTCGTCGCCCGCAACGAGTCCGGCGTGACCGACGTGGCGGGCCTGCGCGGCAAGCGGATCGCCACGGCGTTCGCCTCCACCGCGCACTACAGCCTGCTGGCCGCGCTCAACCAGGCGGGACTCGCGGCGGGCGACGTCCAGCTCGTCGACCTGCAGCCGCAGGCCTCGCTGGCCGCGTGGGAGCGCGGTGACGTCGACGCCGTCTACACCTGGCTGCCGACGCTCGACGAGCTGCGCAAGAGCGGCAAGACCCTGATCGCCAGCCGCGAGCTCGCCACCGCCGGCAAGCCGACCCTCGACCTCGGCGTCGTCTCGACGTCGTTCGCGCAGGAGCACTCGGATGTCGTGGACACCTGGCGCAAGGTCGAGGCGAGGGCGCTCGACGTCATCAAGAACGACCCGACCGCGGCCGCGGCGGCGATCGCGAAGCAGATCGGGATCACTCCGGAGCAGGCGGCGAACCAGCTCGAGCAGGGCGTGTACCTGACCCCGCAGGAGCTGACCTCGGCGGAGTGGCTGGGCTCGGACGGCGCTCCGGGCAACGTGGCGCAGAACCTGCAGAGCGCCGCACAGTTCCTCGCCGAGCAGGGGCAGATCCCGGCCGCGCCCGACCTGGGCACCTTCCAGAAGGGGCTGTACACGAAGGGGTTGCCGAATGTCCTCCAGAGCTGACCAGGAGATCGCCGAGGCGCTCGCGGTCGCGCCCGGGACCGAGGGGTCGATCGCGGCCGCCGGGGTCGGGCACTCCTACCCGGGCCGCAAGGAGCGGGTGCAGGCGCTCGGGCCGCTCGACCTGGAGGTCGCGCCGGGGGAGTTCCTGGTGCTCGTCGGGGCGTCGGGCTGCGGCAAGAGCACCCTGCTCCGGTTGATCGCGGGCTTCGAACGCCCGACCGACGGCACGCTCACGGTCTCCGGGCGCGAGCCCGAGCCGGGCAAGGGCGCCGGGGTGGTGTTCCAGCAGCCGCGGCTCTTCCCGTGGCGGTCCGTCGGCGGGAACGTCGACCTCGCGCTGAAGTACGCCGGGGTCGAGAAGGCGGACCGGGCCGTCGCCCGTGAGGGGCTGCTCGAGCGGGTCGGCCTCGGCGGCACGGCGGACCGGAAGATCTGGGAGATCTCCGGCGGTCAGCAGCAACGGGTCGCGATCGCGCGGGCGCTCGCCGCCCGCACGCCGCTGCTGCTGCTCGACGAGCCCTTCGCCGCGCTCGACGCGCTCACCCGCGAGCGGCTGCAGGAGGACGTCCGCACCGTGAGCCACGAGACCGGTCGGACCAGCGTCTTCGTCACGCACAGTGCGGACGAGGCGGTCTTCCTGGGCTCCCGGATCGTGGTGCTCACGGCCCGGCCGGGGCGGATCGCCCTGGACCTGCCGGTGGGCCTGCCGCGCACCGGCGTCGACCCCGACGAGCTGCGGGGCTCGCCGGAGTACGCCGAGCTGCGCGCGCAGGTCGGGCACGCGGTGAAGGAGTCCGCGGCGATACGGGCCTGAGCAGGCGGGTCCGTCACCTCCCCCGGGTGACGGATCCCCTCAGCCGCCTCCTTCGAGGTCCGAGAGCTCGATGAGGCCGTCTTCGAGCGCCCGCCTCACCATCTCGGACTTGCTCGACGCGGGGCGTCCCTGGGCGGCGTACTTCGCCCGCGCCCGGTCGATGTAGGTGTGGATCGTCGAGGGCGCCACGCCCATGGCCTCGGCGGCCATGCCCTTCGAGCGCGAGGTGAACCAGACGCGCAGCGCCGTGATCTCCTGGATCGACAGCACCGGCCGTCGCGGGTCGGTGTCGCTGGCGATCGCCCCGCCCAGCGTGGGCGGGGTGTAGGGCTGGCCCGCGGCGGCCGCGCGGACGGCGTCGATCAGGTGGTCCTCCGCCTCGGCCTTCGTCACGTAGGCGAGTGCGCCGACGTCGATGCAGCGCACGGCGATCGAGTTCTCGGTGAACTGGGTGTAGACCACGACCTTCCGACCCGCGTCGACGAGCCGCTGCAGCCCGTCCAGGTTCGGCCTGCCCGGAGCCAGCTGGAGGTCGAGGACGACGACGTCGGCGTCGGCACCCGGCCCGGGGTACAGCGCGACGTCGACCGTCTCCCCGTCGGCCAGGACGGCGATCGGGGGCGTGGTCTCGCCGAACCAGCTCGCGAGTCCGCGGCGGGCCACCCTGTGGTCGTCGATCACGACGACGGTGAGCTGCCGGTCCAGGTCGACTCGATCCACGTGCGCTCCTCACTGGTGACGACGGTGTGCCGGACATCGGGATGGGCGCGCAGCTCCGGGGCCCAGCTGCCGCCGTCGGCGACGACGCTGACGGACAGGGTCCCGTCGATCCCGATCACCGAGATCCTGGCGTGTCGACGGGCCGCGGTGAGCCCGGCCAACGCGCCGTCGACGAGTGCGGGCCGAACGTCGTCCGGCGGGGTGTCCCAGCGTCCGATCGGGTCGAACTCGACGAGCACCTCCCGGCGCTCGGCCACGTCGGCACCATGGCGGAGCTCGTGGAGCAACGGGTCCTCGACGAGATCGGAGTCGGCCAGGAACCGGCGCATGCGTGCGGCCTCCAGCGCGCTGGCCCGCCTGACGTGCGCGTCCCGAGGATCGAGGTGTCCCTCGGCCAGCCCGCGAAGCAGCCTCTCGACGCCGACGTCCAGCCGAGCGAGCCGTGCCTGCCGCGCGTCGTCGAGCCCGATCGCCACGGCCTCCGTCGTGCGGATCTCCGCCGCGCGCGCCGAGGCCTCCTCCGCCGCCACCGCGATCCGGCGGACGACCGACGAGGCGAGGCCGCAGGCGAGGGGGAAGCCCAGGGTCCCGACCCCGCCCGCGACGAGGTTGAGGAGGAGATCACTGTCCGTGCCCGGCAGGGACACCACCCGACCCGCGGTGATCGTGAAGTTGACGCCGAGGAACAGGGCGAGCTCGGGGAAGGGCCTGCCGAACAGGAGCACCACCCCGAGCCAGCCGCTGCTACCGAACGACCAGTCCGTCGAGGTCAGGAGGTACTCGGGGGCCAGGGTCCAGGTCGACAGGGCGGACGCGGTGAGCACGAGGAGCAGGGCCGGGAGCCGGGCGCGGTTCCAGTCGCGGCGGCGGACGATCAGGACGACCTCCGCGACGAGCACCGCGAGCAGCAGCCCGTAGGCCAGGAGCTGTGGCGCGAGCGGATGGTGGTCCCCCAGCTTGCGGGGGAGGCTGGCCGTGAGCAGCACCGCGCCCGCGATCGTGGCGACGGCGATCCGGAGGCCGGACAACAGTTCCTGGCTGGTGGACCGGACGGGCTCGCTCACGGGCGCCACTCGAGACGGACCGTCGTGCCTGCACCGGGAGCCGAGACGATCGTGGCGTCGCCCCCGACCGCCGCCATCCGGGCCGTGATCGACGCCCGCAGACCCCGCCGGGTCGGGGGGACCAGGCTCCGCTCGAAACCGCGGCCACGGTCGGCGATCTCGACGACGATCCCGTCGCCCGCCCGGTCGATGCGCAGCACCGCCGCGTCCACACCCGCGTGCCGGGCGACGTTGGTCAGCGCCTCGCCCGTCGCGTCGGCGACCGCCCGGACGACCTGTGGCGGCAGGAGGATCTCGGCCCGCTGGTCCACGTCGACCGACAGGCTCGCGCGCACGGTGACGTCGCGGAGCGCGCTCCCCAGGTCGCTCTGCTCGGTCCGGCTCCCGCTGCGGAACGCCTGGATCGTGTCGAGGTCGTGCCGGGCGCGTTCGCGGAGCAACGCGCGCGACTCGCCGACCTGCCCCATCGCGACCATCAGCAGCGTCGTCGCCGCGGTGTCGTGGAGGGAGTCGGAGATCTCCCGCTGCCCCAGGCGGACCTGCTCGGCCACCACCTGCTCCCGGCGCATCGTGTCGGCCTCGGCCACGGTGACGTCGGCGCGCTCCGCCGCCTTCGTGAGCAGGCTGAAGAGCAGCCGCGCGAGCATCGGCACGAGGTTCGACCAGACGATGGTCACCACGACGTCCGGCCCGATCGGCCGGCCCTGGACGACGGCCGTGGTGAGCACGGTCGTGGTGACGACCGCCAGACCGAGCGGGACGCCGACCTTCCAGCGGATGGAGTACTGGTAGCCGACGGCGGCGAACATGACGAACGGCCTGATCCACGAGCGGCTCTCCGCGAGCCAGGACGCCGAGGTCACCTGGGCGGTCAGCACCCCCAGGGCGCAGAGGACGACCGCGTCCAGCACGCCTGCGGCCGTGGCCGCACCCCGCTCGACCATGACCCCGTAGCCGACGCTCCAGACCACGAGTACGACGACGGCGACGATCGCCGCGAGCCTGACGGCCGGGCCGTCGGCGGAGAGGACGGCCACGACCGCGATCGGCAGGAGCGTGGTGGCGCGGATACCGATCGCGTAGCGCCTGCCGAGCCGCTCCACGCGCCGGGTGGCCTCGCCCTGCACCCCCACGCGTTCACCTCGGCCTCCGCCGGCCCCCCGCCGGGAGTCCAGAGTGTACACAGCGTGATCACCTCACTCCGTCGAGGAAATGTGGGTCGATCGCAGGACGCGATCATGCGACGCGCCGTCACATACTTCCGCCGGCGGTCGCCGCTGCAGACGGGCTGGAGGGGGGCCCGGCTCGCGGCTCGGCGACCGCCCCCAAGCCGCTCTCTTCTCGAGGAGTCGTTCGTGCGCGTCGCGCAAGTGGGATCGTCCGGCAGGCCGCAGGTCGTCCGGCTCGTCGTCCGTGTTCTCGTCCTCGCAGTCGTCAGTGGGGTCCTGTTGGGGGGCACCGCGGGGCAGGCGCTGGCCTACACCGCCGCGGACAGACGGGTGCAGACGACATACGCGCGGGAGACCGTCGGCATGACCTCGACGCAGTTCCTCAGCCGGAAAGCGGACTTCCAGAAGGCCGGTTGCCGCATCGACGGGTACTCCAACAACGGGTTCGCCTATCCAGGGTGCCGTAAGCCGTCGCCGTACGACGCGTTCGACTGGAGCGACGACGGCTGCAGCGGCCGCGAGGTCGCCGGAGTCTTCGGTCGGGTGGTCTCGAACGCCTACCGGGACGTGTTCAACGGTCCCTGTCAGCTCCACGACTTCGGTTACCGCAACTTCGGCGCGGGGCTGCAGCTCGGCCGCGACGAGACGACGAGGGCCTGGATCGACGATCGCTTCCGCACCGAGATGAACCGGGTCTGCGACACCAGGTACTCGGGCGCGCAACGGGTGGGGTGCCGGGTCAATGCCACGACCGTGTGGACCGTCGTGCGCAATGCGAGCAGCTGGAAGGGGCCCGCCGACACGGCTCCCGCCCCGCTGGACGAGCCGTCTGCGACCCCACCGGCCGCTGCCCCGAGCAGGCCGGTCTTCCCCGTGATGAACACGAGCGAGCAGCCGCCGGACGGTGTCTGGTTCCGCAACAGTGCCCGTGTCGCCGACACCGACAGGCTGACCGGGCACGGGATCTACGGCGGCGACCGGGTCCGGCTCGACTGCCACGTCTGGGGCGAGGCGGTGGGCCCGCACGGCAACCGGCTCTGGTACCGGGCGTCGAACGTGACTCGGCCGACCGTGGGCTCGCGGCCCAACGACGGCTTCGTCAACGCGCACTACGTGGACGACCGCACGACGGCGAACCAGGTGGCGGGCGGGGTTCCGGCGTGCTGAGCCGGTACTCAGTAGTTCTTCCCGTGGGTCGGGCACAGCCAGCCGTTCATGTTGCAGGCGTTCCGGCACTGCGTGGTGGCCGTGGTGCCGCGGCCCTTGCAGACCTCGCAGCGTGACATCCGGACGTTCTTTCGACACTTGGGGCAGTGACGGTCGGCGTGCATGAGGCGTGTTCTCCGTTGCTCGAGGCGGTGCCTTCGATCGTGCAGAGCATGTTCTAGCAACCCGCGCCGAATGCTCGCGTCGGTCGATCAACCCACAAATTCTGAGCGGTAACGAAAGCGTCAGGGGCGTCGACTGAGTCTGGCGTCCGGTCTTCTCCGAGAAAGGTATTCCTCATGTCCAGTGGTGCTGTCGGTTTTCTGTATCTCGTGTTCTTCGGAGGCATTCTTGTCTCCGGGTTCGTGTTGCGCGCCCGTGCGGGTATCGGCATCTGGCGCGGGATGAAGGTGTTCGGACCGGGGGGCTTCGGGATCGGGTGGACCGCCACCGCGGCGGTCTGCGCGGCGTTCTGGCCGATCACCCTCGTCGTCTGGTTGGTGCGCGGTATGCCGGAGCCGCGCGTCGTCTTCAACGAGAAGGCCCTGGAGCGGCGCCGCAGGTCGGAGGCCGAGGGATCGGGGGTCTGAACACGGATCTGCCTGATCGGCGGCGATGCTCGCGCTCTGATGTTCGGTGTCAGAATCGATCCATCACCGGCCACCGGCTCTCGACCCAGGGGGACCTGCCCACCGGGCGGACACCGTCAGAGCGCGCAGGCAGACGGTGTCGCGTGGGCCGCGTTCGGGTCCTGCGCGAGGTACTCGGTCAGCCGGCCGCCGTGTGCAGCGGCGATCCGGCATTCCGGGGCCCACCCGGAGACCGCGAAGAACGGTGTCCCCGCGGGCAGGAACCCGGTGTCGCCGTCCACCGGCGCGGGAGTCATCTGACCGGTCCTGTCGTTGAGCTCCCGGAAGGAACAGCGCGAGACACCGACGGCCGGTCCGAGGTCCTCGTCGGCGAGCACGCCCGGGCCTGCGACGTACTCGCGCCCACCCCATCGGAGGAAGTCCACGAAGTCGACCACGGTCCGGGACAGGACCTGCCCGGGCGGAGGCTCCATGGCGCACGGGGGAGCCGACTGCGGGACGGGCGCCGCCGACGTCGGAACCGGTGGTGCCGAGGAACTCCCTGTGCAACCCGACGACACGAACACCGCGACGGCGGCGGCACACAGTCGAGCGCTCACTCGGCGTGCGTTCGGGTGAGGCACCGGGCGAGTGTCTCGGACGTCCGGTGGATCCCGGGGCGCGGGGTGAAAGGCAGGGACGGCCGCGGGAGCCCCGCAGGTCGAATGCGCGACCCGTAGAGGGTGCCCCCGGCAGGACTCGAACCTGCGACCTAGAGATTAGAAGGCTCTTGCTCTATCCAGCTGAGCTACGAGGGCGTGGGGCCGGTGGCCGCCGCCGACGAGAGTAACGAATCACCGTCCGCGGCGGCTCCGGACGCGCCACGAACGAGGTCCACCCGGCCGTTCCCCGACGTCACCCGGTGGTTCGGCGGTGTCCGCCCGCACGTCCCGGAGTGGTGAGATCCATACTGGGCACATGGCACTGGGACTGCGCTCCGCGATCGGCTCCGACGTGGGCCGTCGGCGCACCGCGAACGAGGACTCCGGTGCGGCCGGGGACCGCCTGCTCGTCGTCGCCGACGGGATGGGCGGGCACGCACACGGCGAGCTCGCGAGCGCGCTCACGATCGGGGCGATGCTCGAGCTCGACGAGCGGCTGCCTGCCGACGCGAGCGGGTTGGACCTGCTCGCCGAGCTCCGCATCGCCGTGGACGACGCGTCGGCGCGGCTCGCCGAGCACGCCAAACGGGACCCGGACACCCAGGGCATGGGGACGACGGTCGTCGCCCTGCTGCTCGACGGGGACCGACTCGCCCTCGCCCACGTCGGGGACTCCCGCATCTACCGCTGCCGGGCGGGCGGGCTCGAGCAGCTCACCCACGACCACACGATGGTCCAACAGCTCGTCGACGAAGGTCAGATCACCCCGGAGGAGGCGCTCGTGCACCCGCGCCGCTCCGTGCTGATGCGCGCGCTGAGCACGGACCACCCCGTCGACGCCGACGTCGCCTACCTCGACCTCGTGCCGGGGGACCGCTACCTCCTCTGTTCCGACGGTGCGACCGCCGTCCTCCCCGACGCGGCGATCCTCGACCTGATGGCGGCGCCGACCTCCGCCGAGGTCGTCGTCGAGCAGCTGATCACGCTGTCCAACGACGGTGGGGGACCGGACAACATCACCTGCATCGTGGCCGACGTCGTCGAGCAGGAGTCCGCCGCTCCCCAGCCGGTCCGTCTCGTGGGCGCCGCTGCAGAGGTGCAGACCGGCTAACGCCGCCCGACGAGCCTGCGGAACCCCACCGGCAACGCCCGCCCCGGCCTGCGTGGCGTGCGCACCTCGGTGCTCGGCCACGCGGCTTCGGCGACCAGGTTCGCCGGATCGGGATCCACCACCGCGAACACCGCGCGGCTGTCCCCGAGCACGGCGAAGTCCGCTGCGGCGAGCATCCACCCCGGATGCTCGACGGCCGTGCGGCACGGCCAGCCCGCCAGCAGGTCCGCCCGGCGGGCCCCGCGGCGGAGCTCCGCAGGAGTCCGCCCCGGTGACGGCACCACCACGACGACACTGCCCGCGGGTCGCAACACGCGCCGCACCTCCGCGAACAGGGGATCGGGGCGGGCGATCCGGGGCAGCAC
>NZ_JACBXB010000987.1 GCF_013870575.1 Pseudonocardia pini | reverse complement strand
GTCAGGCACCCGGGACCTCGATGACGACCGCACCGCCCTGACCGCCGCCCGCGCACATGCTCGCGACACCGATGCCGCCGCCGGAACGGCGCAGCTCGTACACCATCGTCGTCAGCATCCGAGCGCCGCTGGCGGCGACGGGGTGGCCGAGGCTGCAGCCGCTGCCGCTGGTGTTGACCCGCTCGGGGTCGATCCCGAGGGCGGCGCAGGCCGCCAGCGGCACCGAGGCGAACGCCTCGTTGATCTCCCACAGGGCGACGTCGTCGACCGTGAGGCCGGACCGGCGCAGGGCCAGCGGGATCGCCGAGACCGACGCCATGCCCGTGCGGGCGGGGTCGACCCCGACCGACGACCACCCGACGACGCGGCCGAGTGGGGTCAGGCCCCGCTCGGCGACCAGGTCGTCGGCGGCCAGGGTGAGCGCGGACGCCGCGTCGTTGACGCCGCTGGAGTTGCCCGCGGTGATCGAGAAGCCCTCGATCTCCGGGTGCAGGGGCTTGAGCGAGGCGAGCTTCTCCAGCGTGGTCGTCCGCCGGGGGTGCTCGTCGCGGGAGAACTCCACGACGGAGCCGTCGCGCTGCGTCGCCTTGACGGGGACGATCTCGTCCTCGAACCTCCCGGCGTCGATGGCCGCGACGGCCCGCCGATGGCTGCGCAGCGCCCACTCGTCCATCTGCGCGCGGGTGAGGCCCGCCTCGACCGCGGCGTTCCAGCCCACCGTGATCGTCATGTCGCGGTTGGGCGCCTCGGGGCTGTCGACGTGGGTCGGCGAGAACCAGGGGTCCTCCACCTCGTCCGCCGTCCCCAGCACGCGGCGGCGCGTGACCGGCGCGGTCGAGCTCGACTGGGTGCCACCCGCGATGACCGCGCGCTCCATGCCCGCCCGGATCCCCGAGGCCGCCGTCGCGACGGCCGACAGCCCGGAGGCGCAGTGCCGGTTCAGCGCGAGCCCTGGGACCGTGGTCATCCCCAGCGTCAACGCCACGTGGCGGGCGATGTCGCCGCCGCCGTAGTAGTTCTCGCCGAGGTGGACGTCGTCGATGTCGGACGCCGCGAGCCCGGATCTGCGCAACGCCTCCCCGACGGCGATCTCGGCCAGCGCGAGCGCGTCGGTCTCGGTCAGGGTTCCCCTGTGCGCGGTGCCGATCGGGGTACGGCACGCAGCGACGATCATCGCCTCGGTCATCGGTGTCCTCGCGAGTCGGAATGAGTGCACTTCTTTAGCAGACGATGCCCGACGCACCCGCGCCGCGCAACGTCCACCGGAGTCGGGTGCACCACGCGCCGCGGCGGCCCCGGGCGGGTTCCCCGAGACCGACGGACCGTGGTGCCCCCGTCCACCGCTTCGTGCTCAGGACCTGCCGAGCACGCGATCGGCGAAGGCCCGGAAGCGCTCCGAGGCGATCAGCCCGGACTGGATCTCCGCGGCGTCGGCGAAGTGCTCGGGCGAGGGCCAGTTCGCCGCCCGCTCCAACCCGACGTAATGGCCGAGCACGTCCCGCTCGATCGCGCCGAACGTCGCCGCGCGGTCGAGAGCGGCGTCGAGCGCGGGCCCGTCGGTCGCCTCCCCGATGCCCAGGCGCGCGCACTCCGCGCCCGTCACCCGGTCCCCCGCGGCCAGCAGCTCCCAGACGAGGCCCGGCCTGATCCGGGCCAGCATCCCGATGCCGCCGGGCTGCCACAGCACGT
>NZ_JACBXB010000986.1 GCF_013870575.1 Pseudonocardia pini | reverse complement strand
GCGCGGGAGTGCGAGGACGTCCGCACCCCCGCGTTGGTGCAGCTCAGCGCGCCTGCCGACCTCACCCGTCGCGAGCTGGAGATCGCCAGGCTCGCTGCCTCCGGGATGACCAGCAAGGCCATCGCGGCCCGGCTGGTCGTCTCGGTGCGGACCGTGGACAACGTCCTGCACAGCGTCTACGCGAAGCTGGGCGTGGCGGGCCGCAGCGAGCTGGCGGGCGCGGTCGGTTAGGCGCGCCACTCCGCGGTGCGCTCCGGGGTGGCCTCGGCGAGGGCGAGCGTGGTCTTCTCCACGTCGTAGTCCTTGCCGTACACCGGGGTTCCGGGCTGCTGGCGCCAGGACTCCGCGAGGGAGCCGCCGTCGACCGGGTCGAAGCCCAGCTCGTCGACCAGAGCGAACACGGTCTCCTTCGCGGGCCCCTCGGCGCCGGCGATCGGCAGGGCGATCCGGCCCGGGGTCCCCGCGGGCACGCCCCGCTCGAGCAGGTGCTTCCAGTAGATGCCGTTGAAGATCTTGTAGACCGGCTCGGCGTCGAGCCGCTCGGCCACCCAGACGCTCTCCGGGGTGCCGTCCTCGATCGCCTGGATCAGTCCGTCCCGCTGCTGGGGGTAGTAGTTGTTCGTCTCGATCACCGGCGCGCCGGGCTTGCGGGCCGCGACGATCCCGGCCGCGAGGTCGGGGGTGTTCTTCTGCGGGATGGACACGACGACGACGTCCGCGTCCGCCGCCGCGTCGGCCGCCCAGACGGCCTGTGCCCCCGTCCCGGTCGCGTGCTCCGGCACGGTCTCCGGGGCGCGGGAGTTCGCCACCCGCACCTCGTGCCCCAGCTCCGCGAACCGCCGCGCGAGCGTGCCACCGATGTTGCCTGCCCCGATGATGCCGATCCTCATGTGGCCGACAACCTGCTCCCGCGACCCTCGATTCCTAGCGGTCGTACCTCAGCACTGTGACCCGAGTCACCTGCTCGCGGTGAGGCTCGCCGTAGGCGGCCGCCAGCGGGCCCGCGAGCGTGGCCGGCAGCCCCTCGGGATCGATGTAGACCACCCAGAGCCGGTCGTGCGTGGCGATCGCCGCCGTGGGGTCCTCGACCACCGAGCGGTCCTCGCGGGCCGGGATGGGGCTGTCCCAGCCCCGAGCGGGGGAGACGGGCTCCAGCACGTCGGGATCGGGGGTCTGCGCCCAGTAGTAGCCGAAGGGCTCGCGATGGTCCCGGGTCAGCACGATCCCGTCCCCGGGTCGCACCTGCGCCGCCACCGACGCGACGGCGGCCCGCCAGTCGTCCTTGTCGTCCCCGGTGTACCAGCGGTACAGCGACCAGCCCGAGGTCGCGACCAGCACCGCGACGATCCCCGCGGTGAGCAGCGGCCTGCCGAACCGCACGAGCACCAGCGCGCAGCAGAGCAGCACGCCCGGCAGCAGGTACCGGCTCACCAGCAGCGGCCGCAGCACCGACCCGGCCACGACGGCGACCGGCAGGGCGAAGGCCCACAGGAGGGCGAGCGCGTCGGGGAAGGAGGGGCCGCGGCGCACCGCACCGACCACCGCCAGCACCACCAGGACCGCGACGACCACGAGCCCCACCGGCCCGTCGTGCCCGGAGAGCAGGTAGGCCGCGCCCGCGAGGTGGTAGGCGTCCGTGGCCGGCACCCACGACCAGATCGACGGCGTGGGCGTGGTGACCATCAACGCCACCTGC
>NZ_JACBXB010000985.1 GCF_013870575.1 Pseudonocardia pini | reverse complement strand
CGGGGCGGTGCTGGCCGCCGCCCAGCTCGTCGGGATCGCGGAGGCCACGCGGGACCTGTCGACCGCGCACGCCAAGGCGCGCATCCAGTTCGGCCGCCCGATCGGGGTCAACCAGGCGATCAAGCACCGGTGCGCGGACATGGCGGTCGCCGCCGAGGCCGCGCTGCAGCAGACGCTGTTCGCGGCGGTCAGCCTGCGGTCGGGGCGTGCCGATGCCGAGTTCCAGGTCCGTGCCGCGAAGGTCGTCGCGGGCCGGGCGGCGATCACCAACGCCGCGGAGACCATCCAGGTGCACGGCGGGATGGGCTACACCTACGAGCACGACGCGCACCTGTACCTCAAACGCGCGCACGTCGTCGACCAGCTCTTCGGGTCCCGCACGGCGCAGCTCGCGCCGCTGCTCGCGCAGGGGGCGGCCCAGTGAGCGGCGCAGTGAGCGCCGTCGTGAAGGGGCGCGGTGCCGTCATCGCCGGGGTGGGGCTCGCCTCGCCGACCGGTCTCGCGACCAACCCGTACGCCCTGATCGCCGAGGCCTCCCGGGCGGCGCTCGCCGAGTCCGGCGTGGCCAAGCACGAGATCGACGGGCTCGCCTCGACCTCGCTCGGCACGCTCGCGCCGATCGACGTGGGGGAGTACCTGGGGCTGCGGCCCCGCTGGATCGACTCGACGGCCGTCGGCGGTGCGTCCTGGGAGGTGATGCTCGCCCACGCGGCGGACGCCATCGCCGCCGGGCACGCGGACGTCGTGCTGCTGACCTACGGGTCCACGGCCAAGTCCGATCTCAAGCGCAGGCTGCGCACCGCGAACCTGAACTGGGGCTCGCGCGGGCCGCTGCAGTGGGAGGCCCCCTACGGGCACACGTTGATCGCCAAGTACGCCATGGCGGCGCGGCGGCACATGCACGAGTTCGGCACCACGATCGAGCAGCTGGCCGAGGTCGCGGTGTCGGCGCGGGCCAACGCCGCGGACAACCCGCAGGCCGCCTACCGCGACCCGATCACGGTGGACGAGGTGCTGTCCGGCCGGATGATCGCCGACCCGTTCACCAAGCTGCACTGCTGCATCCGGTCGGACGCGGGCGCGGCGGTGGTCGTCGTGTCCGAGGAGCGGGCCAAGGACCTCCCGGGCACACCGGTGCACGTGCTCGGGACCGGCGAGAACGTCTCGCACGTGTCCACGAGCCAGTGGGAGGACATGACGGTCGGGCCCGCGTCGGTCTCCGGGCCGCTGGCGTTCGCGCGCGCCGGGGTCACCCCCGACGACATCGACGTCTGCGAGATCTACGACGCCTTCACCTACATGCTGCTCATGACCATGGAGGACCTCGGCTTCTGCAAGAAGGGCGAGGGTGGGCCGTTCGTGGCCGACGGGCGGCTGCGACTCGGCGGGGCACTGCCCACCAACACCGACGGCGGCGGACTCTCGGCCTGCCACCCCGGCCAGCGCGGACTGTTCCTCGTGGTCGAGGCGGTCCGCCAGCTGCGTGGCGAGTGCGGCCCCCGGCAGGTGCCGGACGCGAGGCTGGCGTGTGTCAGCGGCACGGGCGGCTGGTTCTGCTCGAGCGGGACCGTGATCCTCGGGACCGAGCGGCCGTGACGAGCACGGTCCTGGTCCCACCGCTCGCGGGGGTGTTCGACACGGCGGACGCCCTCCTGCGCGCGGCCGCGCGGGTGCACGGCGAGCGGGAGGCCTACGTCCAG
>NZ_JACBXB010000984.1 GCF_013870575.1 Pseudonocardia pini | reverse complement strand
AGGCCGCCGAGGATCTCCGCGGCCGAGGCGGGGAACCGCGAGCTGCGCCCGGCGAGGACCACGGGCAGGACGGGCTGGTCGTCGCCGACCTGCTCGGCGGCGGCCCGCGCCTCACGCAGCGTGGTCCGCGGGGTCACGGTGGCCACGGGCCCCGAGGTGGCGTGCTCGGCCAGCAGGCCGGGGCGGTCGTCGTCGAGGAAACCCATGCGGCGCAACCAGTCCGGCGAGTGGTACTTCGACAGGTAGGCGCGTCCGGAGTCCGGCAGGATCGCCACGACGGTGTGCTCCGGCCCCAGTCCGCGGGCCACCCGCAGCGCCGCCGCGACCGCCAGCCCCGAGGACCCGCCCACGAAGATCCCCTCCTCGCGGGCGAGCCTGCCCACGATCCGCACCGACTCGCGGTCTGCGATCGCCTCGACCCGGTCGACGACCGACGCGTCGTAGGACTCCGGCCAGACGTCCTGCGCGGTGTCCGGGTGCAGGTAGTGGCCTGCGGCCTCGACGAGGAACGGGCTGCCGTCCCCACCGTTGTAGACCGAGGTCGCGGGGTCGGCCCCGACGACGGTGACCGCCCCCGAGCTGATCCCCTTCAGGTAGGCGCCGGTGCCGGTGATCGTCCCGCCGGTGCCGATGCCCGCCACGAGATGGGTGACCCGACCCTCCGTGCCCGCCCAGATCTCCGGCCCGGTCGTGCGCCGGTGCGCGGAGGGGTTCGCGGGGTTGTCGTACTGGTTGGCCTGCCAGCCACCCGGGGTCTCCGCCGCGATCCGACGGGCCAGGTTGGCGACGTGCTCGGGGTGCTCGCGCGGGAGCCGGGCCGGGGTGCGGACGACCTCGGCGCCGTAGGCCCGCAGCACGTCCACCTTCTCGGCGGCGATCGTGTCGGGCAGCACCACGACCAGCCGGTACCCGAGTACCGCGGCGGCCTGCGCGAGACCGGTGCCGGTGTTGCCGGAGGTCCCCTCCACGATCGTGCCGCCGGGCGGCAACGCTCCCGACGCCGCGGCCACCCGCACCATCTCCGACGCGGCACGGTCCTTCACCGAGCCGCCGGGGTTGAGGTACTCCAGCTTCACCAGCACCGAGGCGGCGAGGCCCTCGGTGAGCCTGCGCAGCCGGACCAACGGGGTCCCGCCGACCAGGTCGAGGACGGAGTCGTGGACGGTCATCGCCGCACCTCCGGCAGCTCGAGGTGCTCGCGCAGGGTCGTGCCCTCGTACTCGGTCCGGTAGACGCCACGCTCCTGCAGCGCCGGGACCAGCTGCTCGACGACGTCCGTGAGCGCATCCGGGATCAGGTACGGGAGCAGGTTGAACCCGTCGACCACGCGGGCGCGGACGTAGCGCGCCCACTCGTCGGCGACCTGGCCCGGGGTGCCGACGAACGCGCGGTGCCCGGGCCGGACGGCCTGGGCCAGCTGCCGGATCGACAGGTTCTCGGCCTCGGCCTGCGCGCGCCACCGAGCGATCTGCGCCTGCTTGCCGCTGCGCTGGTCGATGGCGATGGTGCCGCGGGAGGGGTCGAGCTCGGCGTCGGTGGGCTCGATGTCGGGCAGCGGGCCGTCCGGGTCGAACGCCGAGAGGTCCGCACCCCAGTACTGCTCGAAGAAGGCGAGCGCCCGAGGGCCGTTGACCTGCTCCTCCCGCACCCAGCGGGCCTTCTCCGCGGCCTCGGCGGGGGTCGCGCCGAGCACGACCTCGGCGCCG
>NZ_JACBXB010000983.1 GCF_013870575.1 Pseudonocardia pini | reverse complement strand
AGCTCGGCGGCCTGCAGGAACGTCGAGGTCGCGGCCAGCGAGGTGGTGACGTGCGCGCCCACGCCGCTCGTCTCGCGCTCCACGAGTGTGGCGAGCAGCCCCAAGGCGGTGACCACGCCGGTGGCGACGTCGATGGCGGGCGCGGAGGTGGGCACGGGCTCGTCCGCACCGCCCTGGGCCGCCGCGAGACCCGATCGGGACTGCAGGACGGGGTCGAACCCGGGCAGGTTTCCTCACCGACCCCTACCTGGTCGAGAACGACTTCGCGCACGTCGTGCGGGACCCGGAGCACGGTCGGTTCCGCCTCGCGCGCGGCTACTTCCGGGCCGTCGCTCCCGGCCCCGGGACCGCCGGGCGGCTGCTCGGGCCACGGCTCGCGCCCGGCGGTCCCGGGGCCCGAGCAGCCGCCCGTCCGGCCCGGGTTCACGGTGGTCCCCGACCCGGCCCTGGAGCAGGGCTGACCGGGCCGACAGCGGGACGCGGCCTCACCGCCGCGCTCGTCTACCTCGGCGTCGGCACCGCCGTCGTCGGGTCGCTGGGCGCGCTGCTCATCCCCACCGTCTCCGCGGAGTTCGACGTCTCCCGCGGCACCGCCCAGTGGACGCTGACGATCACGCTGCTGGTCGGGGCCGTGACGACCCCGGTGCTGGGCGCGCTCAGCGACCGACCCCGGCGCCGGACGTTCCTGCTGGTCGCACTGGCTCTGGTGGTGGCGGGCGGGGTCCTGGCGGCGACGGCGACCACGTTCGGGCAGCTGTTGGCAGGCCGGGCGCTGCAGGGGCTGACCTACGGGATGGTGCCTGCGGCGACGGCGATCGCCCGGGCCCACCTGCCACCGGAACGGCTGCCCGGAGCGATCGCGGCCCTGGCGGTCAGCACGGTGACCGGCGCGGGGCTGAGCTTTCCGGTCACCGGGATCGTCGTGGAGCTCTTCGGTCTCCGGGCGGCGTTCGCCCTCGCCGTGGTGCTCAGCACGGCCGCGCTCGTCGGGGTCGCGGTCACCGTGCCCGGCGAGACCCCCTCCGCGCCCCCCCGCCCGCCCCGGCTCGACGTCGTCGGCGCCCTGCTGCTCGGAAGCGGGCTCGCCGCGCTGCTGCTGGCGATCAGCCTGTGCGGCACGCTGGGGTGGGCCCATCCGCTCGTGCTCGGGCTCGCCTGTGGAGCCGTCGTCGTGCTCGTCGGCTGGGTGTGGCACGGGCTGCGCGTACCCCATCCGCTCGTCAGGCTGCGCTTGCTGCGGCACTCGGCGGTCGCGTCCGCCAGCGCGGTGGCGCTGGTCCAGGGCGCGATGCTGTTCGCCGGGTCCTCGGCGGTGAGCCAGCTGGTCCAGACCCCGGCGTCCGCGGGGTACGGCTTCGGGCTGTCGCTGGTCTTCGCCGGGCTGGTGGTCCTGCCGAGCACGGTCGGCAGCCAGGTCTCGGGGCGCATCGTGCGGGTCCTGCTGCGCCGGTTCCCCGCGCAGAGCCTGCTGCTGGCAGGCCCCACCCTCGTCGGTCTGGACCTGGCCTTCCTGGCCTTCTTCCACGACGAGCTGTGGCAGGTCGCCGTCGGTGTGCTGGTCCAGGGGCTCGGCATCGGGGTGAGCTTCGTGGTGATGCCGGTGCTGATCCTGCGGGTGGTGCCCGCGGAGGAGACCGGCAGCGCGATCGCGTTCAACCAGGTGCTGCGCACACTGGGCGGGTCCGTGGGCAGCGCGCTGACCGGCGC
>NZ_JACBXB010000982.1 GCF_013870575.1 Pseudonocardia pini | reverse complement strand
TGACCGTGGACGCCGTCGTGGCCGAGGCTCGCGCCGTGGCCGCCGCGGGGATGGCGTTCGACGTCGTCCCCGGGGTCCCCGCCGGGACCGCCGTGCCCGCCTACGCCGGGGTCGCCCTCGGTTCAGGGCACGTGGAGGCGGACGTCCGCGCCGGCGTCGACTGGACCGCGCTCTGCGCCTCGCCGGGCACGCTGGTGCTGCACGCCTCCGCCGCGCACCTCACCGAGGTGGCCACCGCGCTGACCGGCCAGGGCCGCGCCTCGGACAGCCCCGTCGCGGTCACCGCGCACGGCACCGAGAACACCCAGCGGACGGTGGGCACGAGCATCGGGTCGATGGCGTCCGACGCCGCCGACCTCGAGGGTCCGCTCATCGTCACGGTGGGCTCCTCGGTCGCCGAGCGCGCCGACCTGTCCTGGTGGGAGTCGCGCGCGCTGTACGGCTGGCGCGTGCTGGTGCCGCGCACCAAGGACCAGGCGGGCGTGATGAGCGACCGGCTGCGCATGCACGGCGCCATCCCCGAGGAGGTCCCGACGATCGCCGTCGAGCCGCCCCGCTCGCCCACCCAGATGGAGCGGGCGGTCAAGGGCCTGGTCGACGGGCGCTACGCCTGGGTCGTGTTCACCTCGACCAACGCGGTGCGCGCGGTGTGGGAGAAGTTCGCCGAGTTCGGGCTCGACGCGCGGGCGTTCTCCGGCGTGAAGATCGCCTGCGTGGGCACGGCGACCGCGGAGAAGGTGCGCGAGTTCGGCATCGTCCCGGAGCTGGTGCCCGACGTCGAGGAGTCGCAGACCTCCACGTCGGAGGGGCTGCTGGACCTCTTCCCGCCGCACGACGACATCCTCGACCCGGTGGACCGGGTGCTGCTGCCGCGGGCGGACATCGCCACGGAGACCCTCGCCGCCGGGCTCACCCAGCGCGGCTGGGAGATCGACGACGTGACCGCCTACCGCACCGTCCGGGCGGCCCCGCCGCCCGCGCCGATCCGTGAGGCGATCAAGACCGGCGGGTTCGACGCCGTGTGCTTCACGAGCTCGTCGACGGTGCGGAACCTGGTGGGCATCGCGGGCAAGCCGCACGCCCGCACCCTGGTCGCCTGCATCGGCCCGGCCACCGCCGAGACCGCGCGGGAGTTCGGCCTGCGGGTCGACGTGCAGCCCGACGAGTCGCGGGTCCCGGCCCTGGTCGACGCCCTGGCCGCGCACGCCGCCAAGCTGCGCTCCGAGGGTGCCCTGCCCCCGCCCCGCAAGGTGAAGGCCCGCCGCCGCTGACCCCTGATCGCACGAACGGCACTCTCGCTCAGACCTAGTGAGCGAGAGTGCCGTTCGTTCTTTCGGTGGTGCCGCTCGCACACACGTTCCGCGATGGGTGCGAGCGGCTGATCAGGGGGTGCCGGCCGCGCAAGATCGCACGTTTCGTGCTCTCAGCGCGGCAAGATCGCGAGTTGCGTGCGCTCAGCGCGGTGCGAGCAGCACTGTGTGCACTCAACTCGCGATCGTGCTCAGACCTTCGCGGGCTTGCGGAACCGGTCCCACCAGCGACGGCGGTGCTCCGCGTCGGCGCGGTCGGCCTCGGCCAGGCGCTCGGCGGTGATCACCGGGATCACCGCGGTCTCGTCCGCCCCGACGGCGTCCTGGTGGAAGTCCGGCGGGTAGGCGGCCCAGCGCTCCTCCTGCGAGAAGCCCGGGATCGGCTGCCACGGCCCGACC
>NZ_JACBXB010000981.1 GCF_013870575.1 Pseudonocardia pini | reverse complement strand
GACCGTCACCCAGGGCGGCGGCGTCTGCACCAGCAACTTCGTGTTCCGCTCCGGCGAGGGCACGCTCTACCTCGGGCAGGCGGCGCACTGCGCGGGCACCGGCCGGTCCACCGAGACGGACGGCTGCAGCTCCTCGACGATGCCGGTCGGCACGCCCGTCACGGTGAAGGGCGACGGGGGCTTCACCACGACCGGGCGGATGGCCTACAGCTCCTGGGTGACCATGCAGCAGCGCGTCGAGACCGATCCGGTGGTGTGCGGCTACAACGACTTCGCACTCGTCGAGCTCCCGCCGTCGGCGGCCGCCGTCACCAACCCGACCGTCCCGTTCTTCGGCGGGCCGACCGGGGTGGCCACGGCGGGCCTGCCCTCCGGCGCGCTGACCTACAGCTACGGCAACTCCCCCACCCGCGGCGGCGTCTCGGCGCTGGGCCCCAAGGCGGGCGTGAGCGCCGGGGACACCGCGAGCGGCTGGGCGCACCAGGTCTACACCGTCTCGCCGGGGGTGCCCGGGGACTCCGGCAGCGCCTTCCTCGACGCCTCCGGTCGCGCGGTGGGGCTGCTGTCCACGCTGAACCTCGCGCCGCTGCCCGTGAGCAACGGGGTCGCCGACCTGGCGAAGTCGTTGGCCTACGCGAACCTGCACGGCGGTCTGGGGTCGGTCGGCCTGGTCGACGGCACCGCCCCGTTCACCCCGACCCCGCCGGGGGTCCCGCTGGAGGACGTCGCCCCGCCCGCAGGCCCGCCCGTCGGAGCGGAGTCCTAGGCGTAGACGCTCGGGTCCAGGGTCCCGATGTAGGGCAGGTCCCGGTACCGCTCGGCGTAGTCCAGGCCGTACCCCACGACGAACTCGTTGGGGATGTCGAAGCCGACGTACTTGACCGGCACGTCGACCTTCACCGCGTCGGGCTTGCGCAGCAGGGTGACGACCTCGAGCGAGGCGGGCCCGCGGGACTCCAGGTTCTTGAGCAGCCAGGACAGCGTGAGCCCCGAGTCGATGATGTCCTCGACGATCAGCACGTGCCTGCCCGCGATGTCCCGGTCGAGGTCCTTGAGGATCCGGACCACGCCGCTCGACGACGTCGAGGACCCGTACGAGGTGACCGCCATGAACTCCAGCTGCACCGGCAGCGGCATCGCCCGCGCGAAGTCCGTCATGAACATCACGGCACCCTTGAGCACCCCGACCAGCAGGAGGTCCGCCTCCGGGCCGCCTCCCGCGCAGAGCTCGCTGTAGTCCTTGCCGACCAGCTCCGCGAGCTCGGCGGACTTCTCCGCGATCTGCTCCTCGGTGACCAGCACGGACGCGATGTCCCCGTCGTACACGCGGTTCGACCCTTCGTCAGCGGACCCGTTGCAGCGCAAGCCTGCCACCTTCGCGGACCAGGTCCAACCCGCCGGGGAGCCGGGGGCCGCCCTGACCGCGCCACCGGGCGACGAGTTCGTCGGCCGCCCGCAGGTGGGCGTCGGTCGGCGAGGGGGCGCCCGCCTCGGTGAGCCAGTCCCGCAGGACCCGCCTGCGGACGGCGGCGGGGGCCTCGACGAGGACCGCCACCCGCAGTCCCCGACCGTCCCGGGCCTCGTCGAGGACCCGGTCGGCCCATGCGGAGAGTGCCTCGTCGTCCTCCCGGAGCTGGGCGGCGGTGCGGGCCAGGGCCTCCGCGACCCCACCCGCCAGCACCTCCTCCAGCAGCGGCAGGGCCTCCGTCCG
>NZ_JACBXB010000980.1 GCF_013870575.1 Pseudonocardia pini | reverse complement strand
GGTCCTCGCGGGGGCGGTGGCGCAGGCAGGGGTCCCGGCGCTGGTCAGCGGTTCGGCCGTGGGCTACTACGGAGACGCGGGCCCGCAGGAGATCGACGAGTCCGCCCCGTCCGGCGGCGGCTTCCTCGCCGGGCTCTGCCGGGACTGGGAGGCGGCCACGGCCGCGGCGAGCGACGCGGGCGCACGCGTCGTGACGGTCCGGACCGGGCTCGTCCTCTCGCCCTCCGGCGGGATCCTCGCGCTGATGCGGCCGGTCTGGAAGACCTTCCTCGGCGCCCGCATCGGCAGCGGCACGCAGTACATGCCCTGGATCTCGCTCGACGACGAGATCGCCGGGCTGCGCTTCGCCGTCGAGAACTCGCAGGTCAGCGGTCCGGTGAACCTGACGGGCCCCACCCCGGTCACCAACCAGGCCTTCACCCAGGCCCTGGCGGGCGCGGTCGGCAGGCCCGCCCCGTTGGTCGTCCCGGGTGTCGTGGTCTCGACCGTGCTGGGCGACCTCGGCCGCGAGACGCTGCTGTTCGGTCAGAACGCCGTCCCGCGCAGGCTGCTCGACGCGGGCTTCACCTTCCGCCACACCACCCTCGCCGACGCCCTGTCCGCCGCCGTGCACTGACAGTGACACTGGAGCGCCGGATTCGTCGCCGCCGGTAGCGATCTCCTCACTCGATCGAGCGCATACGCCGAATGGTGGCACGTGCCACCGCCGGATGGCCCACTCTGTGCGACGGGAACGGACCTGATGCCCCCCGGGGCCGGTCCCACTTCCCATTCGTGGACCGCGGTCCTCGTCCCAGTGAGGTGTCCATGCGCACCCGCAGTACCCCCTTCCTGCGCCGAACCGGGCTCGCCCTGCTCGTCGCGACCCTGGTCGGCGGCACCGCCGCCCTCACCACAGGCCCCGCGGGCGCCGCACCGGGAGCGGTGTCGGTGAGCAACGCGGATCTCCAACCCTGCGGTGTCACACCGACGCTGCTCTGCTTCTCGAACCTCAACGGGCAGAAGGTCCCCACCGCAGGCACTGCGTCGGTGGTCGACGACACCCGTGCCTCGTCCGGCGACGGCTACCTGCGGCTGGCGACGCCGGGTGCTGCGGACAAGGCCGTGATCTACCAGCCGACACCGGGCACGACCCTCGGCCAGCTGAGGTCCCTGGCGTACTCGACGATGATCGAGCAGGCGATCGAGGGGAGGCCGAACCTGGCCCCCTCGTACAACATCGAAGTGACCTCGTCGAAGATCAGCCCCAAGGACAGCAAGGTGATGGGCTTCACCTCGCTCGTCTGGGAGCCCATCTACTCGGCCACTCCGACCGTCACGCCGGGCACCTGGCAGCGGTGGACACCCTCGGCGGCCAAGGGATGGTGGGCGTCGTCGGACCGCGAGGTACCGGTCGGTGAGCTCAACCGTTTCGGCTTCAAGTCCTACGCGGCGACCTTCGACGAGGTCGTCGCAGGTCTCGGCCCCGAGGCGACCGTGCTGGACGTGAACCTCAACCAGGGTTCGGGAGCGGGCGGTCTGGTGTCGGGCGCCGATCTCTTCCAGCTCAACGATCGCATCGTCGACTTCGAGAACCCCGTGTCCGCGAAGGCGATCGCCAAGACCGCGGGCGACAACCAGTCGGCCGCGGCCGGGACCGCGTTCCCGACCCGCCTGGCGGCCACGGTCACCGGCGGGACCAAGAAGACCCGGCCGGTGCCGAACACGCCGGTC
>NZ_JACBXB010000979.1 GCF_013870575.1 Pseudonocardia pini | reverse complement strand
TCGTGCTCATCGCGGCGCCGCAGTGGCTCGGCATGTCCTCGGTCTACGGGCTGCCGCTCGGCCTGGTCGCCATCGCGGGCGGCCTCACCTGGCTGCTCATGCGGCTCTGGCAGCCTGCGGGCGACTCCGACGACGACGACGGCACGGTCTGACCCACCGGCGGTCGCGGTGACTGGGCCAGCGCCTCGTCGATCCGCGCGATCTCGTCCAGCGTGCGTTGGCTGGCGAAGTGGTACAGCGTCAGCCACGAGAAGCGGTTCGTGAGCAGGACCAGCCCGAAGATCAGGCCCGCGACCACCGCCCCTCCCAGGACCAGGAACGCCGTGGCGACCAGGCCCTGGCTGGTGGGTCGACCGTGCTCGCGGAGGAACCGCCGGGACGGCTGAACCCGGACCGCACGAGCAGGCTCGAGAGCGTGAAGGCGACCACCAGCCATGCCACGGGCCCGCGGATCCCGGGGGCCTGCGTCAGCGCCACGCCCGTCAGGACGAGGAGGGCGACGAGCTCGACCAGCGGGACGCGCGGCGGTCAGGATCCGGTCCACCCGTGCGACCAGGTCGGACCGCATCGAGGCGAACCTCGGGTACCCGCCACCGACCGCGAGGATCCGCAGCACCAGCTCCGCCGCAGGCACCCGTTCCGGCTCGCGCAACACGACACAGGTCGCGAAGTACTCCTGGAGCCGTCGGTGCGAGAAGGTGACCTCGACGCCTGCCGAGCCTGCGTGGGCCTCGTCGATCGCCCTGAGCAGCTTGGTGTAGGTCGGGCTCGACGGCGAACAGGTCCTGGATCCGCACCCGGTCGCGTTCGAACCGCTCCTGCACATGGCTCTCGATGACCCGGTGCGCGCTCTCGGGGAAGGGACTGCCCGACCGCGCGTTCTCGCACAGCAGACCGAGGAACATCGGGTTGTCGGTCAGCGCCCGGATGTCCTCGCCCGCGTGCTCGAGGTCTGCGACCAGGATCTGCTCGACGTCGGCAGGGAGGTCGGCCTTCTCGATCAGGGCCGGCTTGCGCTGCCAGGTCAGCGGCACGACCACGAACGTCGGCAGATCCCGCCTGCGGGCCGGTCCGCGGAACTCCCGGGACGCGATCACCCCGCGACAGGCGCCCAGCCCATGCAGGAAGTCCTCGAGGGCGTCGCTGTAGGCCGCGATCGTCGTGTCCGCCTCGACCCGCGCCCAGCACCGCCGGGATCTCGTCGAAGGAGTCGAACAGGAACAGCCAGGTGCCCTCCTCGATGCCGCGGTCGAACTCGTCCTCGAGGAACTTGTCGATGGCGGCAGCGTGATCCCCGACTCCCGCTGGAGCTTCTCCAGCGTCGACTCACCCGCAGGCTCCGCGAGCACCCACCAGTAGGTCACCGAGCCCGCCCCCTCGCGTCGAGGCTCGACGGAAGGTCGCTCCACCACTACGCCCTGTTACCACTCACGTCCCACCGCTCGTCCGGGCCGTGGGTCGCCTTCACAGCCGGCTGGTCACGGCCTCGCGGGCCAGCTCGGCGGCACCCACGACCGCGGCGGCGGAGCCGAGCTGGGCGGTGCGGATGCGGGCCGGCGGCCGGTTGCCCGCCCCCGTCACGATCCTGGCGTAGTGCTCGCGGGCCTCGTCCAGGAACAGCGGGGCGGACACCGAGACCCCGCCGCCGATCACGACGAGCTCGGGATCGAAGACGTCGGCGATCAGCGACAGCCCCTCCCCCAGCCAGCGGCCCATCTCG
>NZ_JACBXB010000978.1 GCF_013870575.1 Pseudonocardia pini | reverse complement strand
GATCTCTGCCGGGCCGAAGGGCTTCGGCACGACGACGCCCACACCGCGCTCGCCGACGCCGATGCCGCCGGGCGGCTGCTCGCCGTCTACCTTAAGCGCGCCGACGCAGCGGGAGCCCGCACCGCCGCCGAGCTCGGAATCGGCCCGCTCGTACTCTCCGCCCCCGTCAACATCCCCACTGCCCCACCTGACGTCCGGATCCGGACGTCACCGGCCCCTGCCCGCCACGCTCTTCCGGGCGTGGCCACCGGGGACCCACGCCTCGACACCTACCTCGACATGCTCGAAGTCGCCCTCGCCGATCACGTGATCACTCAGGACGAGGAACAGCGACTCGCAGCACTCGCGACCGCATCCGGCCTAAGCACCCAGCAGGTCGCATCCGTCCGCCATGCGTACCTGATGGCCACTCCCTGAGGCGGCTGCGCGTTCCAGCTGTCGGCTGGCAGCCGACCCACTTTCACACCCGGTAGCAACCAGAGACCCGAGCGCGGCACCACCCCTGCGCGAGAAATGATCCCTGGGCGACGATCCACTGTGGTCGCCGAGTGACACCGCGAGGTCGACGTGCGTCCGCGTTGCTGTCAGGGTCACCAGTTCCGCGCCGCCTACCTGCGGAGACGACCACCGGATCTTCGGAGCGGCCGAAGCGGTCGCTGTTGTTGTCAAAACCTGAGTCAACCACTCCGAAAGAGTCACGAAGGCCCTGGTCATTGGGCTCCTCGCGGAGCCCTGACCAGGGCCTTCGGCTGCGTGGGCGATACTGGGATCGAACCAGTGACCTCTTCGGTGTGAACGAAGCGCTCTCCCCCTGAGCTAATCGCCCGCTGCCGGGTGAAACCCTACATCACCCCAGGATCGGGCTCTGCAACCAGGTCCACTCCTGCAGGCCCACCCAGCCCGCCACCAGCCAGAACGCGTTCAGCAGCCAGAGCGTGGCGAGCACGATCAGGCCGGTGGCGGCGAGGACGAGCAGCTTCACCAGCAGGTTCTGGCGGCCGAGCCAGTCCGTCCAGGCGTCGTACTTGCCCTTGGCGAAGTGCAGGACCTTCTGGGCCCAGGCGAACTCCGAGGCGAGGATGGCGAGGCCGACGAACACGATGGCCCAGCCGGGGCCGGGGTACGGGATCGCGACGAGGCCGCCCACCAGCACTAGGGTGCCGAGCACGCCGATGCCGATCCGCCAGGTCCGACGGGCGGTGGGTCGCTCGTCGATGCGCTCGCGGAACCGCGTGATGCGATCCTTCAGGCCCCGCAGCCCGCTGCGCGGCTCCGGGGTCGGCTTCTCGAGGTCGTTGGTGCTCAGATCTCCGCCCGCCCACTCGCCACCACGTCGGACGGGGAGGCCGGAGCGGCCCGACCGGGCTCGATCGAGATGGCGAACTGAGCGAAACCGGTCCCGTCAGGGGAGGACCCTACCGACTGCACGCCCGTAGCGTCCTCACCCACGTCGAACGTGCCGAGCGGGGTGGGGGTTCCCTCGCCGGGCAGGCCCCACAGGACGTAGACGTGGTCGCCCGGGTTCGCGGGCAGCGCCACCGGCACGACGATCTGCTCCCCCGTCGTCGTGGCGACGACCGCGGCCACCGCGGGCTCGCCCTGGGTGGGTGCGAGGAAGGCGTGGGTCGCTCCCGGCGCGGCCATCTGCTGGACCATCGACACGAGGGCCTGCGACCGCGACGCCTCCGCGTCCCGTTCGGACCGCAGCTGGGCGCTGTAGACGCCGAGGC
>NZ_JACBXB010000097.1 GCF_013870575.1 Pseudonocardia pini | reverse complement strand
GTACGCGCACCCGGGGCTGGGGGAGCTCCGCCCCGCACCGGACCCCGCCGCACCGGCGGTGATCATCTGGACGTCGGGCACGACGGGCACCCCGAAGGGCGCCTGGTTCGACTCGCACAACCTCGCCGCGGCGGCGCGGGCCGCGGGCGTGATGAGCAGCCCGTACGACCGCAGGCTCGTCGCCACGCCGTTCGCCCACGTGGTGCCGATCGCCGTCGGTGTGTTCGCCTACGCCGCCACCGCGGTCAACGTCCTGCCCCTGGAGCTGGACCCGGTCATGCCCGGGGTGGGGGTCGCGGTGACCGGGGTGGTCGCCGGGATCACGATGGGGACCGGCGTGGCCGTCCAACCCGTGGTCCGACGCCTGGGCACGACCTGGTCCGGCGCGATCGCCCTCGGCCTCGGGGCCGTGGGCACCGCGGTCGGCCTGCTCGCCGACCGGAGCGGGATCTGGCAGCTCGTCCTGCCCGTCTCGGTGCTGCTCGGTCTCGCCTACGGCATCTGCCTCGCGACCGGCCTCACGCTCGTCGCGCGGCTCGCCGACCCGGCCGCCCGCGGCGCCCTCACCGGCACCTTCTACGCCTGCTCCTACCTGGGCTTCTTCGTGCCGTTGCTGCTGGCGACCGTCGGCGGCGGGCGGTTCGCGCCGGGACTGGCCGGGCTCGCCGTCGTCTCGGCCGTGGTGGCGGTCTGGCTGGCCTCGCCCACGGCACGCAGGCTCGTCAGCTCGCCCACTCCGACAGGTCGTCCCGCACCCGCAGTGCCCGACGGGCCGAGCTCGGCGACTCCCCCACCACCCGCGTGAACGCCCTGCTGAAGGCCGCCTCGGACCGGTAGCCGAGCTCGGCGGCGATCCGCGCGACCGTCTCGCCCGCGGCCAGCCGGTCCATCGCGACGTGCATCCGCCACCGCGTCACGTACGCCATCGCGGGCTCGCCGACCAGCTCGGTGAAGCGGGCCGCGAAGGCGGAACGGGACATCGCGACCTCCGTGGCCAGCGCGGCGACCGACCAGTCCCGGGCGGGCTCGCGATGGACCAGCGCCAGGGCCCGGCCGATCTGGGGGTCGGCGAGTGCACCGAGCCAGCCCGTGCGCGCGGCGTCGGTCTCCAGCCAGCTGCGGATGGCCTGGATGACCAGCACGTCGGCCAGCCGGGTGATCACCGCCTCGCCGCCAGGCCGCAGCTCCTCGACCTCCAGCGCGATGAGCCGGAGGGTGTCCTGCAGCCGCCCGGTGAGCGGCGAGACGGGCACGTGGATCAGCTCCGGCAGCAGCCCGACGAGCGTGCGGGCGGCCGGGTGGTCGAAGCGGACGGCGCCGCACACCATCGTGCTCTCCGTGCCGCCGCCCCCGTAGCGCAGCACGGCGTAGCGGCTGTCCGGCATGTCGTGCGGGATCGCCATGATCGACGGCGTGGGCACGCCGGACCCGCTGGACAGCACGTGTCCCTCCCCGCGCGGCACCAGCACGAGATCGCCGACGCCCATCTCCACGGTGGCGTCCCCGACCTCCAGCTCGCAGCGCCCGGCCGTCACCACGTGGAACCACAGGCACCCGGGCATCGCAGGCAAGCTGAAGCCCCACGGCTCGGACAGGTCCGAGCGGCAGTAGTACGTGCCGGACATCCGCAGGACGTGCAGGGCCTCGCCCACGGCGTCGGAGGAGGTCCACGGCGGCTGCGTCATGGGGACAGCGTGGCGACCCGCGGCGACCACGTCCAGCCGTTCTGGACGATCGAGCATGGAAGCCGGACGCACGACCATTCTGCGTCCCGCCTCCTGGCGGCAGTCTCGGACTCGTCCACCGACGAGGGAGTTCGACATGATCACTGTTCTGGGAGCCACGGGGAACACCGGCCGTCGTGCCGCGGTCCGGCTGGTCGAGGCGGGCGAGCAGGTCCGCGCGGTGTCCCGCTCGGGCCGCCCCGTCCCGGGGACCGAGACCTGGCAGGGCGACGCGGGCGACCGGGAGTTCCTGACCCGGGCGTTCACCGGGGCCGACGCCGCGTACGTCCTGCTGCCGTTCGAGCTGTTCGAGGCGGGCTACGTCGCCCACCAGGACCGGCTCGGCACCGCGGTCACCGAGGCGCTGCGCGCGGCGCGGGTGCCGTACGTCGTCGCCTTGAGCGCGGTCGGCGCCGAGGTGCCGGGCGGGACGGGCTACCTGGCGAGCCTGCACGCCCAGGAGCAGCGGCTGCGCACGCTCGACGCGGACGTCCTGTTCCTCCGTCCAGGCCTCTTCTTCGAGTCCTTCCTCTACGGCCTCGACGCCATGCGGGCCGAGGGCGTCCACGCGGACACCATCGACCCCGCGGTCCGCCTGCCGATGGTCGCGACCGGCGACGTCGGCGACGCGGCGGCCGAGGCCCTGCTCGGCCGCACCCGGACCGGGGTGCGCGAGCTGCTCGGACCCGCCGACCTGACCGTTCCGGAGGCGATCGCGCAGCTCGGGCCACGGGTCGGGCTGCCGGACCTGGGCTACGTCCGGGTGCCGGACGAGGCCATGGTCGACGCGCTCACCGGCATCGGGATGCCGCCGGACGTCGCCGCCCTGCACGTCGAGATGAACGCCGCGTTCAACTCCGGTCTCGTGCACAGCGCGGGTCGCACGGCGGACGCGACCACGCCCACCACCGTCGCCATCTGGGCCGACGCGCTGGGGGTGCCGGCATGACCGCCGTGCTCACCACGGTGACGGCGGTCGCCGCGGCCCTGCTCGGCGGGCTCTTCCTGGCCTTCTCGACGGCGGTCATGCCGGGCCTGCACCGGCGGCCGCCCGCGGAGGCGGCCGGGGCGATGCAGGCGATCAACCGAGCCATCGTGAACCCGGTGTTCGGCACCCTGTTCGTAGGGACGGCGCTCGTCGCGCTGGCCACCGCGGTGCTCGCCGCCCTCCAGGGATCCTGGCCGGTGGTGGCCGGTGCCGTGGTCACGGTCGTCGGGGCACACGTCGTCACGGTCGCGGTGAACATCCCCCTGAACACCGCGCTCGACGGCGCGCAGGCCGACGCGACGGCCTGGGAACGCTTCGAGGGTCCGTGGAACCGTGCCCACACGGTGCGGACGCTGCTCACGGTGGCGGGGGCGGTACTGCTCGTGGTGTGAGCGGTTCGGGGATGGCCCGGGAGGGGCGGAGCAGGCAGCATGGGCTGCCGGTCCGCTTCCCCCGGGCCTCGTCCGTTCACCCAGCAAGACCCTCGGGGGACCCGTGCATCAGTACGAGCGCCGGCGCTTCGCCGCCCTGCGCGCCGACCAGGAGATCATCGGCCGGGCCGCGGCCTGGCTCCGCCACGACGCCGTCCAGGCCGGGTACGCCGGTCTCGACCGCCCGGAGTACGCCTTCGGCCTCGCCTCCCTGCTCGACGAGATCGCCCTGCGCCTGGGAGACGACGAGCGCCTGCGCACGCACGCCGTCCGAGTGTGCCGGACCATGCTCGGCGACCGCATGGACATGCCGACCACCCGCCGCACCCGCCGCCGCTGACGCCGCCCGCACGCCGCACGCCGCACGGCTCACGGCTCACGGCTCACGGCTCACGGCTCACGGCTCACGGCTCACGGCTCACGCCGAGATGAACGTCAGTGTCGTCGGAGGCATGATCAAACAGCACTGACGTTCATCTCGACTTGTCCACAGGGCTGTCCCCAGCTGTGGATCGAACTAGTGTTCGAGGTCGGCGGGGCCTTCGTGCACCTGCAGGCCGAGCTGGTCCGCGACGGCCGCCATGATGTCCTGCACCGCCACGGTGTCCGCCAGCGGCATGACCGGGCTCTCCACCCGTCCGGCCCGGATCCCCTCGGTGACCTCGGCGATCTCGTGCGAGTAACCGGCGCCGAGGGCGGGCAGGGACAGCTCTTCCGGGGGGTGCCCGTTGCGGAGCACGAGCAGCGCAGAGGGGTGGTGGAAGCGCGGCGGGACCTCGATCCACCCGCCCGTCCCGACCACGCGGGCCATCCCCGGGGACTGGCAGCGCAGCGAGGCGAACAGCGTCGCCGAGCGGCCCTCGGGGTAGGTGAGCAGGATCGACTCCTCGACGTCCACCCCCTCCGGGGCCAGCTGCCCGTGCGCGACGACGGTCTCGGGCCGCCCGAGCACCATCTGCGCGAAGGAGATCGGGTAGACGGTGAGGTCGAACAGCGCGCCGCCGCCGAGGGCCGGGTTGAAGAAGCGGTCCTCGGGGTCCGCGTTCTGCTGGGCGCCCAGGTCCGCCTGCACCGCGCGGACCTCGCCGATGACACCCTCCGCGATCAGCTCGCGGAGCTTCACGACGGCGGGCTGGAAGCGCGTCCACATCGCCTCCATCACGAACACGCCGTGCTCGGCGGCCGCGGCGACGATCTCCCGGGTGGCCTCCGGCGTGACCGTGAACGCCTTCTCCACCAGCAGGTGCTTGCCCGCGCGGATCGCGGCGAGCGCCATGGCCCGGTGCTGCGGGTGCGGGGTGGCGAGGTAGAGGACGTCGACGTCCGGGTCCTCGAGGATCGTCCGGTAGTCGTGGACCGTGGGGATGCCGAACTCGTCCGCGAAGGCTTGTGCGCGATCCTTCGAGCGCGACGCCACCGCCGTCAGGGACGCCGAGGCGACGTGCGGGAAGTCCGCCGCCACCTTCCGAGCGATCCGCCCCGGCCCGACGACTCCCCAGCGGACTGCCCGGTCCGTCACTTCACGCCCTCCATCAGCCGCTTGAGCAGCGGCGTCGACAGCATCACGAGCAGCCCGATCGCGATCGCGACCGCCCCGAGGATGCCGAAGTACGCGGTCTCGGACTCCTCGCTGTAGAAGCCTGCCAGGGTCCCGGACAACGCGCTGCCCAGCGCCACCGAGAGGAAGAACAGGCCCACCATCTGCGCGCGGAAGGCCTCCGGCGCCAGCTTGGTGGAGATCGACAGCCCGACGGGCGAGATCATCAGCTCGGCGACGGTGAACACGAACAGGATGCCGACGAGCCCGAGCAGCGGCGCGCTGTTCGGCCCGCCCCCTGCCATCGGCAGGAACAGCAGGAACGCCACGCCCATGATCGCCGTGCCGAGCCCGAACTTGATCGGGGTGGCGGGCTGGCGGCTGCCCAGCTTCGTCCACAGGGCCGCGAACACGCCCGAGAGGATGATGATGAAGACCGGGTTGATCGACTGCACCCAGCCGACGGGGAACTCCCAGCCGAAGACGTTCCGGTCGAGGCGCTGGTCGGAGTAGAGCGTCACGACGGTGAACTGCTGCTGGTAGAGCGACCAGAACGCGGCGCTCGCGACCCACAGCGGGATGAACGCGAGCACCCGGCGCCGCTCCACCGCGGTGACCTTCCGGCTCGTCAGCAGGAGGGCGAAGTAGCCGATGGTCGCGACGATCGTCACTCCGATGACGGCGAGGTCCAGCCGGTCCGCGCTCAGCACGCCGGTGAGGGCCAGCACGACGATCGCCACCAGCGCCACGGCGACCAGGACCAGCATCCGGGTCCGCTCGTGCGCCGCGAGGGGCGAGGGGATCTCGCGGGCCTTGTCCGGGAGGTGCTTGCGCCGGATCGAGTACTGGATCAGCCCGACCGCCATCCCGACCGCGGCCAGCCCGAACCCGACGTGGAAGCCCGCGACGTCCGCCAGCCAGGACGTGAGCAGCGGGCCGACCAGGGCACCCAGGTTGATGCCGAGGTAGAACAGCGAGAATCCGGCGTCGCGCCGCTCGTCGCCCGGCGCGTAGAGGGTGCCGACGAGGGCGGTCGCGTTGCCCTTCACCCCACCGCTGCCGAGCGCGATCAGCACCAGCCCGACGCCCACGCCCAGCATCCCCGGCAGCACCGACAGCGCGATGTGCCCGGCCATGACGACGACCGCGGAGTAGAAGAGCGTCCGCTCCGCGCCGAGCACCCGGTCGGCGAGCCAGGTCCCGATGATCGTCGACAGGTAGACGAGCCCGCCGTACGCCCCGACGATCCCGGTGGCCGTGGCCTCGGAGATCCCGAGGCCGCCCTGGGCCGCGGAGTAGTACAGGTAGATCAACAGGATGCCCTGCATGCCGTAGAAGGAGAACCGCTCCCACAGCTCCACCCCGAACAGGGCGGACAACATCGAGGGCTGACCGAGGAAGCCCCGGTCCACCGGCGGTGCAGCCGGCCGCGTGTCGCTCATGGACTCCAGCCTGTCAGTGCTGGTCGCGGTGGTCATGACCCCGAACCGATGACATTTCCCGGGCGGTACGGTCTCCTCCTCCGACGGACCCCCGGCCCACGAAGGAGCACCCCGATGGCCACGACCTCGATCTTCGTCAACCTGCAGATCTCCGACATCGCCACGACACGGTCCTTCTGGAGCGCGCTCGGCTACACCTTCAACGAGGACTTCTGCTCCGAGCAGTCGGTGTCCCTGGAGATCGGCCCCGGCATCTACGCCATGCTGCTCACGCCGGACCACTTCACCACCTTCACGGTCCGCCCGGTCGCGTCCGGGGAGACCGAGGCGATCCTCGCCCTCGGCGTCGAGAGCCGCGAGGAGGTCGACCGGATCGCCGACGCCGCGCTGGCCGGTGGCGGCGCGAAGGCGCAGGACCCGCAGGACCACGGCTGGATGTACGGCCGCTCGTTCCTCGACCCGGACGGCCACCACTGGGAGGTCACGTACATGGACCTCAGCGCCGCGGGCTGAGCCCCCCACGACGACGAGGGCCGCACTCCCCGCTCGGGGGTGCGGCCCGGTCCGACAGAGTGTCCCGCGCGTCCCACACAGCCCCGCGAGTCCCACACTCTCGACGCGCGAGTCCGACACAGGAGCGCGCGAGTCCGACACCGCCCCGCGAGTCCCACACTTTCGACGCGCGAGTCGGACACAGGGGCCTGTAGGTGGTCCCTCCTGAAGCTGGCGAGTCGTCCCCGCGAGTCATCCGCTCCAGGCCCGCGAGTCGCTTCCCGAGGCGCAGCAGGTGGTCGTCCCGAAGGCCGAGTCGACCTCCGAGCCCCCGCGAGTCGCCCTCCCACAGCGCCACGAGTCGCCCTCCCGGAGCGCGCAGATCGTCCTCCAGACGCGCTCGAGTCGTCCTACCGACACGCGCGAAGTCGACCTCTCGACGCGCTCGATCCGCCCTGCGCGGAGGCCCCGGTCGTGCCAGGGGACGGGACTAGCCGCTCAATGGCCAGGCTCGCAGCGGGGTGTAGACCGGTCCCGGCGAGCTCTGGAAGAGCACGATCTCGTCGGCCTGCCAGGCGTCGCTCCCGAGCGCCTGCAACGCCTCGACCAGCGGATCCAGGTCGGCGCGGCCGTAGGCGAGGGTGAGGTGGGGGCGGAAGGGGTGCTCGTCGGCGCCCGCGCCGGCCGCCTCCCGGACGGCCCCCGCGAGGACGGCGAGCCGAGCGGTCTCCCCCGCCACCCCCGCCCACAGCACCCGGTCCCCGAACCGCCCCGCGCCCCGGAGCGCGAGCCGCAGGGGCGCTGTCCGTTCGGCGACGGCGCCGAGTCCGGCGACGAGCGGATCGAGCGAGTCCGCCGCCACCTCGCCGAGGAAGCAGAGCGTCACGTGCCACTGGGCCGAACCCGTCCACCGCACCGCCGCGTCCCGGTGGCGAGCCAGCGCCCGCTCCAGGTCCGCGACGACGACCGGCGGAGGAACGACCGCCACGAAGAGACGCACGCCCCGATCCTGCACGAACGGCACTCTGAGTGAGCGAAAATGCCGTTCGCTCGCCCGTACGATGGTCGGGTGTCGCTGGTCGTGAGCTCACTCGCCCGGTACCCCGTGAAGTCCTGCCGGGGTGAGTCGCTGCGGGAGGCGGTCGTCGAGCCGTGGGGGTTGGCCGGGGACCGACGCTGGATGATCACGGACCCGGACGGCACCTTCGTCACCGCCCGGACCCTGCCGCGGCTCGTGCTCGTCCACCCCGTCCCGGACGAGCAGGGGCTGACCCTGCACTCCCCTGGCGTCGAGCCCCTGCGGGTGTCCTTCCCTCGGGTCGAGCCGCTGGCGGACGTCGTCGTCTGGCGGAACCGGGTCAAGGCCACCTCGGCGGGCGAGGCGGCCGCGGGCTGGCTCACCGCGGTGCTCGGCACGGACGTCCGGCTCGTGTACCTCGACGACCCACAGCGCCGACCCGTCGATCCCGAGTTCGGCGCGCCCGGCGACCGGGTCTCGTTCGCGGACGGCTACCCGCTGCTGCTGACCACGGACGCCAGCCTCGCCGCACTCAACGCCCTGATCGCCGAGGGCCGCAACGCCGCGGAGGGCCCGGTGCCGATGGTCCGCTTCCGACCCAACGTCGTGGTCTCGGGCGCCACGCCCTGGGCGGAGGACGAGTGGTCGCGGCTGCGGATCGGCGAGGCTCGGTTCCGCGCGGTCAAGCCGTGCTCGCGGTGCGTGCTCACGACCGTCGACGCGGAGACCGGGGAGAAGGGCCGCGAACCGCTCGCCACGCTGGCCCGTCACCGCCGGATCGGCTCGATGATCGTGTTCGGCACCAACCTGATCCCGGACGATCCGGGCGCCGTCCTGCGCGTCGGGGACGAGGTCGAGCCGCTCGGCTGATCGGAGCGCCCGTTCGCCGCGTGCGGGTGAACCGCGCCGCGGCGCGGACCGTGTCGCTAGGTGTCGGGGCACCACGGCCCCGACCCTTCCGCGAGGAGCGCACGTGCACGAACCCGGGGACGAGGCACCCGAGCCCGGTGGCCGGGCGGACGACCACCGGAGCGCGAGACGTGCGAGCACGGCGGTGGCACCCGAGTCCGACGGCGCGTCCCCGCCGGTCCCCCCTCAGCGCGGGACCAGGACCCGGCGGCGCGGACGGACCACGGCATCCAGCGCGAGTCACACGCCGCCGGAGGGCGGACTCGCGGGGTCCCCGAGGACTCGCCCACCTTCCGAAGGCGACTCGCACACCCCCGGAGGGCGACTCGCGGTGGGTGTCGGGTGGGTGCTCACGGCGCTGGCCGCGGTGCTCGTGCTGGGGGCGTTGACGGCGCCCGGTGAGGTCGCCGAGCTGGCCCCGGAGGCGTTCCTCCGGATCCCGGTCGAGGCCCTCGTGGGCGCTGCGGTCCTGCTGGTCCTGCGCGGCCGGGCCCGCCGGATCGCCGCACTCGCGGGAGGCGCCGCCATCGGGGTGCTGGTCATCGTCCGGATCGCGGACCTCGGCTTCCGCGCCGTCCTCGCCCGCGGCTTCGATCCCGTCCTCGACCTGCCCCTGCTGGGCAACGCCGCGGACTTCCTCACCGAGTCCTACGGCCGCGTCGCCGCGATCAGCGCGATGATCGCCGCCGCCGTCCTCGCCGTCGGGATCCCGGTGATCATGGCTCTGGCCGTGCGACGGCTCGCGGGCCGGCTCCCCGGCGTCCGGGCGCTGGGCGCCGTCACCGTGGTGTGGCTGGTCTGCGCGGTCACCGGGGCCACCCTCGCGCCGCCGGTCCCGCTGGCGAGCCGGAGCGCCGCGGCGCTGGCCGTGTCGGTGGGCAGGCAGATCCCCGTCAGCCTGCACGACGAGCAGGAGTTCGCCCGCATCGCCGCGGACGACAAGTTCGCCGGCACCCCTCCCGACCAGCTCCTCACCGCCCTGAAGGGCAAGGACGTGGTGGTCGCGTACGTCGAGAGCTACGGCCGCAGCGCCGTCGAGGACCCGCAGTACGCGCCGCAGATCGGCGCCACGCTCGCCGCCGGGACCAGCAGCCTCGCCGGGGCCGGCTTCGGTAGCCGCAGCGGGTGGCTGACCTCGCCGATCGCGGGCGGCGGCAGCTGGCTCGCACACGCGACGCTCCTGTCCGGCCTGTGGATCGACAACCAGCAGCGCTACCGCAGCCTCACCACCAGCGACCGACTGACCCTGAGCCGGGTGTTCCAGCAGACCGGGCGCGAGACCGTCGGGATCATGCCGGGGACCACCGAGCCGTGGCCGGAGAGCCGCTTCTACGGCGTCGACAGCTACTTCGACGCCCACGGCCTCGGCTACCGCGGACCCGGTTTCGGCTGGTCACCGATGCCGGACCAGTACGCGCTGGCCCGCTTCCAGGAACTCGCCTACGGCAAGCCCGGCCGCGGCCCGTTGGGCGGCGAGATCACGCTGACCTCCAGCCACACCCCGTGGGTCGCGGTGCCGGCCCTGCGGCCCTGGGACGAGATCGGCGACGGCTCGACCTACGCGAGCGACGTCGAGGGCCTCGACGCTCCCGACGTGATCTGGGAGAACCCCGACCGCGTGCGCACGAACTACCGGGAGTCCGTGGAGTACTCGCTGAACTCGTTGGTCTCGTGGGTGCAGGACTACGGCGGCGACGATCTCGTGCTCGTGGTGCTGGGCGACCACCAGCCGTCGCCGATGATCACCCACGACAGCCCGAACCACGACGTCCCGATCTCGATCGTCACCCGCGACCAGCAGGTCCTCGACACGGTCGGCCAGGCCTGGCAGTGGCAGCCGGGCCTCGCGCCGGGCCCCGACGCCCCGGTGTGGCGGATGGACGCCTTCCGCGACCGCTTCCTGAACACCTTCCGATAGGGCCCGTGATCGTCACCCCGCACGGCGGGTCGCTCCCGGTCGACGATCGTGACGGGCGGTGGGCAGGCAGGGGGGGCGTTTCCGGGTCCCTGGACGACGTGATCGCCGACTCGGCGCGCAGCCGCGGTTTCCGACTGCGCAAGGGTGATCATGAAGGCGCGGCGGGGATTCTGACCCTTCACCATGATCACCGTTGTGGCGCGCTCCGCCGCGGGGATCGCGGGCCGTCGCTCCAAGACGGTGATCATGGATGCGAGGGCCCACCTGCCACCCCACGATGATCAACGTTCAAGCAAGGACTCAGCGCGCCCCGAGGCTCCGAAGGTCGATCATGGAGAGCGAAGAGCACGGATGGGCGGACCTCACCGGCCAGCGATGATCACCGTCCCGGCACACCCCACCGCGTCGAGCGCGGCTCCCCGCGCCACAACAGTGATCATGAGATAGAGCGGGCCTCACCACCCACCGGTGATCACCGTCTCGACACCCGGAGCCGCGCACACCGCGGCGGACCGCACCCAACCAGTGATCATGAGCGGCCACGGAACGCCTACGCCGCCAGCAGGTCCAGGTGCGGCACGACCGCTCGCAGGGTCGGGTCGGCGAGGCGGCGCTCCAGGTAGGGCCCCGCCTCGGCCGCCAGGCCGGGCTCCTGAGCACACGCCGCGGAGATCCACCCCCG
>NZ_JACBXB010000977.1 GCF_013870575.1 Pseudonocardia pini | reverse complement strand
GCGGCCGCGTCCTCCCGGTCGCGGCGCGCCCGCTCGGCCCGGTACCGGTCGGTCATCCGGTTCTCCGCCGTGCGGATCAGCCAGCCCAGCGGGTTGTCCGGCACGCCGTCGACCAGCCAGTGCCGCGAGGCGGCGAGCAGGGCCTCCTGGACGGCGTCCTCCGCGGCCGCGAAGTCCCGGTGCCTGCGCGCCATGACCCCCAGGACCTGCGGCGCCAGCTCCCCCAGCTCGCTCACCGAAGGTCCATGACCCGCCGGACCTCGATGTGCTGGCGCAGCGGCACCCCGCCGGGGCCGGGCGCGGCCGACACGCGGGCGGCGATCTCGAGCGCGCGCTCCTCCGTCTCGACGTCGAGCACCTGGTAGCCGGCGAGGGCCTCCTTGGTCTCGCCGAACGGCCCGTCGGTGACGACGGTGCCCGCGGCGCCGCCCGCGGTCACCACCTTGGCCAGCTCGGGCGCGACGAGCGGGGTGAACTCCACGAGCTCGCCGCTCTCGACCAGCTCGGCGTTCAACGCCCGCAGGCACTCCAGGTGCGCCTCGGCGTCGGCCGGATCCCACTCGGTCATCGGCCGGGCGCGGTGCGCCGACTCGTGCGTGGTCAGGACCAGGAACCTGGGCATGACGTCCCCCTTCCTCAGCCCGCGGCCGCGACGAGGTCGGCGACGGCCTTCGGGATCGTGGTCTCGAAGTCCAGCAGCGTGGCGACCGCCGGGACGATCGTGATCCGCGCCATGCGCGGGTACAGCGCGCGCACCCCCGCCTCCCACGCCGGGAACTCCGCCTCGCCGACCAGCTTCGCGGACGCGGCGAGGTACTCCGCAGGCACCCCCTCGACCATGTCGACGGCCGCGGCGCCGCGGACCAGCAGCACCTTCGGCGGGAAGCCCTCGGTGTCGATCGTCACGGCGACGCGCGGGTTGGCCCGGATCGCGGCGACCTTGGCGGCCTTCTCGACCGTGCAGACCACGATCGTCGAGCCGGTCCAGTGGAACCCGACGGGGACGACGCGGGGGTCGCCGTCGAGGCCCGTGTAGGCGAGCCGGGCGGGGATGGAGGAGGCGAACAGGGTGGTCGCGAGGGGTGTGTACAGGTCGTCGAGCATCGTGGCTCCTTCTTCTCGGTCGGACATCGGGGTGACGGAGCACGGACCCGTTCCTCGACATCACCCGAAAGTGACCTGCATCACTGCTAACGGATGCCTCCGCCGACCGAACAGCCCATGTGCAGAAGTCGCTCGCCCTCGCTCGCAGGCTGCCGTTCACGACCGCGGTCGTGCTCGCCATGATCGTGCTGGGACTCGTGACCGGGTCCTTCTGGCAGGCCGCCGAGGACCACAGCTGGTACCCGGCGATCGCCTACGGGGTGCCGTCGCTGGAGGCCGGCCGCTGGTGGACGCTGCTGACCGGGCCGTTCTTCGCCGTCGTCCCGCTGTTCTACCTGGCGATGACGGGCAGCTTCGCCCTCCTCGTGGGGTACGCGGAGTGGCGGCTGGGGACCCGGCTCGCGGCGGTGGTCGCGATCGTCGGGCAGCTGGTGGGCATCCTCGTGGCGCTCGGCTTCCTCTTCCTCGTGCGGGGGCACGGCTGGGCCTGGGCGGACCAGACGGCCACCCTGCTCGACGTCGGCTTCTCCGCCGGTTCCCTCGCCGCCGCGGCCGTGACGAGCGCGGTGCTCCGCCCGCCGTGGCGGCTGCGGCTGCGGCTCGCGCTGGGGCTGTACGTGCTGGCCA
>NZ_JACBXB010000976.1 GCF_013870575.1 Pseudonocardia pini | reverse complement strand
CGCCACGGCGGCCATGAAGAGCAGGGTGAGCGCCGCGGTCACGAGCCCGAGGAGGGCGCAGGTCAGCAACGTGCGGCGGCCCAGCCCCCGCGGACGCACGACCACGGCGAGGAGCAGCCCGGCCCAGGCCAGCCGCAGCCATGCGGTGCCGTCGGTGCCGAGCCGGTCGACCAGCCCCACGGACACGGCGAGACCGAGCTGGACACAGGTCATGGCGACGACCGCGAACGCGGTGCCGGATCGGGTGCTCACGCCGTCCAGTAGAGGTCAGCGGCACCGTTCGCGTCCACGTGACTTCTCTGCACACACCGTTCATGATTCGTGAATGGAGACGCGGCGCCTCGAGCTGCTGGTCGCGCTGGCCCGGCTCAGCTCGATGCGCGCGGTGGCGGACGAGCTGGGGGTCACCACGTCGACCGTCTCGCAGCAGATCGCCGCGCTCGCGCAGGAGGCAGGCACCGCGCTGCTGGAGCCGGTCGGCCGCCGGGTCCGGCTCACCCCCGCCGGACGACGGCTGGCGGACCACGGGGTCACGATCCTCGCGGCCGTCGACGCGGCCCGGCTGGACCTGGACCCCGCCGCCGAGCCCGCAGGGACCGTGCGGGTCGCGGGTTTCGCCACGGCGATCCGCCGCTCGCTGCTCCCGCTGCTCGCCTCGCTCGAGGGCACCGCGGTGCGCATGCTCATCGCCGAGCACGAGCCCGCCGAGGCCCTGGACCTGCTCACCGCCGACGCCGTCGACCTCGCCCTGGTCTACGACTACGCGCTCGCACCGCGGACCTTCGACGACCGCGTGGAGGCCACTCCGCTGTGGACGGTGCGGTGGGGTCTCGGGGTACCCGCGGAGGGCGCGCCTGCGGACCTGCCCGCCGTGGCCACCGTGGACCGCTACCGCTCGCACGACTGGATCGTGAACTCCCGCAACGACGCGGACGAGCGCGTGGTCGCCGCACTGGCGGCCCACGCGGGCTTCACCCCCCGGATCGCGCACCGCGCGGACAGCCTCGACCTCGTCCAGGACCTGGTCGCCGCCGGGCTCGGGGTGGGGCTGCTGCCGGAGGGCGGGCCGGTGCGCGCAGGCGTGCGGCTCCTCCCGCTGCGCGAGCCGGACGTGCTGCTGCGGGCCTTCGCCGTCGTGGGCCGCGGGCGGGCCGCGTGGGCGCCGTTGGCGCTGGTGGCGGGCAGGCTGCACGGCCCACCATGATCGGGCGGACGCGATGTACGGTCTGCACGAGCCCGACCCAAGGAGACCCATGGCCCTCTACGCCGTGACCTACTCGTACACCGACGACGACGACACGCTCGACCGCGTTCGCCCCGAGCACCGCGAGTACCTGCGCGGGCTCGTCGACCAGGAGCACCTCGTGCTCTCCGGCCCCTGGGCCTCCGGCGAGCTGCCCGGCGCGCTGCTGCTGTTCCAGGCGGACACCCGAGACGCGGTCGAGGGGTTCGTGGCCAAGGACCCGTTCACCGAGGCCGGCGTGATCAGCGAGTACTCGGTCACCGAGTGGGAGCCGGTGATGGGCTCGCTCTACAGCGAGCTCTGAGCCCTACGCCCCCAACCCGGACCTGAGGTCGGCGAGGGTCCGGGCGAGCAGCCGGGACACGTGCATCTGCGAGATGCCCAGGCGCTCCGCGATCTGGGTCTGGGTCATGTCGCCGAAGAAGCGCAGCATGAGGATGTCCCGCTCGCGCGCGGGCAGCCGGTCCAGCAGCGGGCGCAGCGCCTCC
>NZ_JACBXB010000975.1 GCF_013870575.1 Pseudonocardia pini | reverse complement strand
CACCCGCCCGGCCAGCCCGCAACGCGAGCCCGCCGGGTCGGCGACGACGTCGCCCGCCAGCGAGAAGCTGCCCCACTGCTTCTGCACGCCCTTGGCCAGCGACGCGATCTGGAACACCACCAGCAGCGCGCAGACCACCGCGATCGGTGCGTTGTTCAGCCGACGGCCCCGGCGGTCCAGCGGACGCGGGACGGCGGGCCCTCGCAGGTGCTCCGCCAGCGCGTAGACGAGCGTCGCCGCGGCGGCGAGCAGCAGCAACGAGGTGGCGGAGATCCCGTTCACCGACGGCGGCTTGTCGAACCAGGGCACGCCCCAGTTCGAGACGTACCACCAGGTGTTGGGGCCCGCGAAGGCGACCGCGGTCACGACCAGCAGCCCCGCGACCAGCAACGCCTGGTTCCGCCGGGACCGCAGCACCGACGTCGCCGTGGCCAGCGCCGCCACCGCGGCCATCCCCGCGCCCAGCGCGGCGAAGGCGCCGAAGTGGTGCGTCCACTTCGTCGGGGTCAGGGCGAGGACGACGAACGCGAGCAGGCTGGAGCCGATTAGCCGGCGCGAGACCCCGAGCGCGGCACCCGGGATCCGGCCGCGGCGCAGCAGCACCGCGATGCTCACGCCGAGGCACAGCATCAGCACGAGCACCGGGAACCGGCGCATCAACGAGCCGTCCCGGGTGTTCGAGAACAGCAGCTGGTAGCGGTAGAGCTCCTGGTACCAGGGCTGGTTGGGGCCGATCTCGGTGCGCACCCGGGTGGCCTCGGCGATGGTCTGCCAGGTCTGGTCGCCGAACACCGCGACCAACACGACGACCCCCGCCGCGGCCAGCGGCGCGAGCACGGCGAACCATCCCGCCGCGCGGGCCCGCCGCGACAGCAGGCGCAGCAGGGGCCGGGCGGCCGCGAGCAGCGGGGCGAAGGCGATCAGGCCGGTCGGGGTCGCGGCGACCGCGAACGCCCCGGAGACCAGCGCGCCCGCCACCGGGAGCAGCCGCTGCATCACCAGCGCCCGCTCGAGCAGCACCAGGGACACCAGGGCCGCGATCACCACGACGGGCTCGGGCCGCAGCCCGTTGTCGAAGGGGATCCAGAAGCACAGGAACACGCCGGCCGCGGCCCACCCGGCGGATCGGCTGCGGCGCACCGCGGTGCCGATCCGGGGGAGCAGCGCGCGGCTGATCAGGAACCAGGACGCGACGCCCATCGCGAACGCGGGCAGCCGCAGCCACAGCACCGCGTCACTGACCTGGAGCCAGCGCGAGTAGAGCTCGTAGAACCAGCCGAACGGCGCCTCGGGGACGTCGAACCAGCGGTAGTAGTTCCCGACGTAGCCCGAGGTCAGGTCGCCGCGGGCGATGGTGAGGATGTACCCGTCGTCCGGCGTCATGCTGCCGAAGACGGTGGCCCCGGCCAGCAGCGCGACGACGGTCGAGTCCCGCCACCAGTCCTGCCCGCGCAGCCGTCTGCTGAGCCTGCCGGTGGGGACGAGCCTGCGGCCGAACCGGTCGTCGAGCCTGCGCAGCACGAGCAGGCAGCCGAGCAGCGCCACGATCGCCAGGGCTCCGGCGACGACCTTGAGCGTGCTCGGGGCGCTGTCGAAGCGGTTGTCGGCGGCGAACCGGACGTCGGTGCCCGCGATCGGGTCCCGGTCGGCGTCGAGCTCCGACCAGATGCCGACGACCTGGGGCCGTACGTCCCCGCCCGGCGCCGCGACCTCGGTGCCGCCGAGCGCGACGGTCG
>NZ_JACBXB010000974.1 GCF_013870575.1 Pseudonocardia pini | reverse complement strand
GTACGCCGCCTCCAGCTCGTCCGCCATGGTCGTGGTGAACGCGTTCAGCCGGTGCTCACCGTGGACGAGCTGACCGTGGCGGACCTGACCGCCGCGGCGAGCGCATAGGGGAGGCGACGATGCCGCAGGGCCAGGTCACGAGCGTCCCGCAGGACGGGCTCACCACCCGCCAGCGCCGCAACCGGCCGCTGCTGGTGGTGCACACCGGCGCGATGAAGGGGAAGTCGACGGCCGCGTTCGGCATGGCGCTGCGCGGCTGGAACCAGGGCTGGTCGATCGGGGTGTTCCAGTTCGTGAAGTCCGCGAAGTGGAAGGTCGGCGAGGAGGAGGCCTTCCGCGCGCTGGGCCGGGTGCACGAGCAGACCGGCGAGGGCGGACCCGTCGAGTGGCACAAGATGGGCTCGGGCTGGAGCTGGAGCCGCCGCGCGGGCACTGAGTCCGACCACGCCGCGGACGCGCTCGAGGGCTGGCGGGAGATCCGACGCCGGATCGAGGACCAGGTCCACGAGGTCTACGTGCTCGACGAGTTCACCTACCCCCTCAAGTGGGGCTGGGTCGACGTGCACGAGGTGGTCGAGGTGCTCGCCGCCCGCGAGGGGCGCCAGCACGTGATCGTCACCGGCCGGGACGCGGCGCCCGAGCTGGTCGAGGCCGCCGATCTCGTCATGGAGACGACGAAGGTCAAGCACCCGATGGACGCCGGGCAGAAGGGGCAGCGGGGCATCGAATGGTGACGCGCGCGCTGGTCGTCGCCGCGCCCGCGTCGGGGTCGGGGAAGACGACCGTCGCGACCGGCCTGATGGCCGCGCTCACCCGCCGCGGCACCGCCGTCGCGCCGTTCAAGATCGGTCCGGACTACATCGACCCCGGTTACCACACGCTCGCGGCCGGGCGGCCCGGCCGGAACCTCGATCCCGTGCTCGTGGGCGCGGAGCGGATCGGGCCGCTCGTGCGGCACGGCTCGCTCGGCTGCGAGATCGCGGTGATCGAGGGCGTCATGGGCCTGTTCGACGGCCGGGTGTCCGACGGCGCCGGGTCGACCGCGCAGGTCGCGGGCCTGGTCGGGGCGCCGGTGGTGCTCGTCGTGGACTGTCGCGGGCAGTCCCGCTCGCTCGCCGCGCTGCTGCACGGCTTCCGCTCGTTCGACCCGGACACCCGGGTGGCGGGGGTGATCCTCAACCGGGTCGGCTCGCCCCGGCACGAGGAGGTGCTGCGCGCCGCGTGCGACGAGGTCGGCCTCCCGGTCCTCGGCGCCCTGCCGCGCCGCACGGAGCTGGCCGTCCCGTCGCGACACCTCGGCCTGGTCACGGCCGTGGAGCACGGCCAGGCCGCCCTCGCGGCCGTCGACGCGATGGCCGAGCTGGTCGCCGCGCACGTCGACCTCGAGGCGGTGGCCGAGGTCGCGAGACCCCTCCCACCGGGCGAGACCTGGGACCCCGCGACCGCGCTGGCGGATTGTCCGACTCGCGCGTCGAGATGGGGGGACTCGCGGGGAACTACCCGCGAGTCCCTCCATCCCGACGCGCGAGTCGGACATGCCGGCCGACCGGTGACGGCGATGCTCGGCGGGCCCGCCTTCTCCTTCGGGTACGCCGAGCACGTCGAGCTGCTGGAGGCGGCGGGGGCCGAGGTGGTGCTCGTCGACCCGCTGCGAGACGAGACCCTGCCCGAAGGGACGGGCGGGCTCGTGCTCCCCGGCGGGTTCCCCGAGGAGCACGTGGCGGCCCTCGGCGCGAA
>NZ_JACBXB010000973.1 GCF_013870575.1 Pseudonocardia pini | reverse complement strand
CTGGTCGAGCGGGACCGCGAGCACCTGGCCCGGGTCGAGAGCCGGGACAACGGGAAGCTGCTGCGCGAGACCCTGGGCGTGGTGGGGAACCTCCCCCGCTGGTTCCACTGGTTCGCGGGCGCCGCGGACCGGCTGACCGGGACCACCGCGCCCGCCGCGAACCCGAACTACCTCGTGTTCACCACGCGCGAGCCCATCGGCGTCGTCGCGGCCGTGGTGCCGTGGAACGCCCCGCTGATCCTGCTCACGATGAAGATCGCCCCGGCGCTGGCCGCGGGCTGCACGGTGGTGGTCAAGACCGCCGAGCAGACCACGGCGTCTGCCCTCGAGCTGGCCAGGCTCACCAAGGAGGCCGGGCTCCCCGACGGCGTCCTCAACATCATCACCGGGGAGGGCGCCACGACCGGCCGCGCACTCGTCCGGCACCCGGGGGTGGACAAGGTGTCGTTCACCGGGTCCACCCGGGCCGGCATCCAGGTCATGCAGGACGCGGCGGAGCACCTCGCCCCGGTCACCCTGGAGCTGGGCGGCAAGTCCGCCAACGTCGTCTTCGCCGACGCCGACCTCGACGCCGCGGCCAACGGCGTCATCGCCGGGGTGTTCGCCGCCGCGGGCCAGATGTGCATCGCGGGCGGGCGGGTGGTCGTCGAGCGCTCTGTGCACGACGCCCTGCTCGAGAAGGTCGCCGCCCGCGCCCGCACCATCAAGCTCGGGAACCCCTTCGACGCCGACAGCGAGATGGGGCCGCTGGCCACCCGCGAGCAGCGCGACCGCGTGCTGGACATGATCGCCGCGGCGGAGGGCGAGGGCGCCCGGCTGGTGTGCGGCGGCGGAGCGCCGGACGGTGACGGGTTCTTCGTCGAGCCCACCGTCTTCACCGGCGTGACCGGTGACATGCGGCTGGCGCGCGAGGAGGTCTTCGGACCCGTCGCCGCGGTGTTCGGATTCGACACCGAGGAGGAGGCCGTCCGGCTCGCCAACGACACCGAGTACGGCCTCGCGGGCGGCGTGTGGACGAAGGACCTGCAGCGGGGCCTGCGGATGGCGCGCGCCGTGCGGGCCGGGACGGTGTGGCTCAACGCCTACCGAGTGCAGGACGCCGCCGTGCCGTTCGGCGGCACCAAGGCCAGCGGCTTCGGCCGGGAGAACAGCGACGAGGCCCTGCACGAGGTCACCGAGGTCAAGTCCGTCTGGGTCGAGCTGTCCGGTCAGACCCGCGACCCCTTCGTGATGGGTTAGGAGCGCACCATGACCCTCCGCAACGACACCGCACGCGCCGCGGTCCTCCGCGAGTACGGCGCCCCCTTCACCGTCGAGTCCTTCCCCCGGCCGGAACCGGAGCCCGGGGCGCTGGTGGTCGACATCGACGCCGCGACCGTCTGCGGCTCCGACGTGCACGTCTGGCTGGGGCACATGGCGGGCAGGCTGCCGATCTCCCTGCCGCTGATCCTCGGCCACGAGATGGCCGGGACCGTGACGGCGATCGGCGCGGGCGCCGACGTCGACAGCCTCGGCACCCCGGTCCGCGTCGGCGACCGGGTCGTCTGGGCCCACACCCCGTGCGGGCGCTGCTACCAGTGCACCGTGGAGCGCGAGCCCACCCAGTGCACCGCCCGCTACATCGGCTACCTCAACGACTGCAGCAAGCCGCCGCACTTCACCGGCACGTTCGCCGAGGTCGGGTACGTGGTCCCGCGGGCGGGGCGGCTCGTCGTCCCCGAGGGCGTGACGAGCCCGTGG
>NZ_JACBXB010000972.1 GCF_013870575.1 Pseudonocardia pini | reverse complement strand
CAGCAGCTTGCGGGCTGCCGCGACGCGCGGGGTCCGTTCGGTGAGCAACCGCTCAGGCGGCGTTCTCGGAGCTCTGGGCCGGGACGTTCGCCTTGGCCAGCTCGACGAGCGCGGTGAACGCGGCCGGGTCGCTGATCGCGATCTCCGACAGGTTCTTGCGGTCGACCTCGACGCCCGCGGCCTTGAGGCCCTGGACGAAGCGGTTGTAGGTCATGCCGTTCGCCCGGGCCGCGGCGTTGATCCGGGTGATCCACAGCTGGCGGAAGTCACCCTTCTTGGCGCGACGGTCCCGGTAGGCATAGGTCATCGAGTGGAGCTGCTGCTCCTTGGCCTTGCGGTACAGCCGCGACCGCTGGCCACGGTAACCGGCCGACGCCTCGAGAACCGTGCGGCGCTTCTTCTGGGCGTTCACCGCGCGCTTCACGCGTGCCATGGGTCTGTCCTGTCTCTCGGGGTGACCGGTCTGGGAGCGACCGGTCGGGGTTCAGCGGGCGGTACTCAGCGACCGAGGAGCTTCTTGACGCGCTTGACGTCGGCCTTGTTCACCTCGACGACGCGCGACAGGTCGCGGGTCTCCTTGCTCGACTTGACCTCGAGCCGGTGGCGAAGACCGGCCTGCTGGCGCAGGAGCTTGCCGGTGCCGGTCACCTTGACCCGCTTGGCCGTTCCCTTGTGCGTCTTGTTCTTGGGCATGGCTGATCCACTTCTGTCTTCCCGCGGTCCGGGGACCGCGGGAGGGCGGGGTACTGCTCAGGCTTGCTCGGGCCCGGTCGACCTCAGGCCGTGGGCTCGACGGTGGCCTCGGCGGCCAGGTCCGCTGCCTCCGCGGCCTGCGCGGCCGGGCGCTTGACCGGCTTCTTGGTCGGCGCGATCACCATGGTCATGTTGCGACCGTCCTGCTTCGGGGCGGCCTCCACGACACCGAGCTCCTGCACGTCCTCGGCGAGGCGCTGCAGCAGCCGGTAGCCCAGCTCGGGCCTGCTCTGCTCGCGACCGCGGAACATGATCGTGACCTTGACCTTGTTCCCACCCTCGAGGAAGCGCACGACGTTGCGCTTCTTGGTCTCGTAGTCGTGGGTGTCGATCTTCGGCCGGAGCTTCTGCTCCTTGATCGTGGTGAGCTGCTGGTTCCGCCGGGACTCCCGGGCCTTCTGCGCGCTCTCGTACTTGAACTTGCCGTAGTCCATGAGCTTGCAGACGGGCGGACGGGCCTGTGCCGCGACCTCGACGAGGTCCAGCTCGGCCTCCTGGGCCAGCCGGAGGGCGTCCTCGATACGCACGATGCCGACCTGTTCCCCGTTCGGCCCGACGAGCCGGACCTCGGGAACACGGATGCGGTCGTTGATGCGGGTTTCTGTGGTGATGGGGTCTCCTCGGTGTGCCGTCATGTCACGCGACGACAAGCAAAGACCCGTCGATCCACGCGGGCCCGCGCCATGCGCGGAACCGCTGACCGGGACCCGGACACCTGTAGAGCAGTGAGCGGGTGGGAGCGGGGCTCCACTTGATCGCCCTGACGCGCGGAACCAACGCGCGCCGGGGTGGTCGCATTCCCGAGGGTACACGGCCGGGCCCGCCCGCCCCAGCGGGGCCTCGGGGTCCGCTCAGATCTGCTCGGCCGTCCGGCCCGAACGGGCCGCACCCAGCGCCCGCACGGCGTGCGCGACGAGGTCGGTGTCGGACAGGGTCGCACCCCGGCGGCACGCCTAGTCGACGACGGCGGCCCCGACCGCCACCTGCATCCG
>NZ_JACBXB010000971.1 GCF_013870575.1 Pseudonocardia pini | reverse complement strand
CGCTCCCGAACCGCCCACCGTGCCGCTCGCCGAACCCACCACCCGACTGCGGGCCCGAACCGGGCTGACCTGGTTCGCCCGGTTCGTCCTGGGCACGCTCCTGGTCGCGGCGATCGTCCTGGGCGGCACCCTGTTCCGCGTGTGGCAGACCGCGCGGGTGGACGGGGACCGGCCGGTCGACGCCGTCGTCGTGCTCGGCGCGGCGCAGTACGACGGCGAGCCCAGCCCGATCCTCGCCGCCCGGCTCCAGCACGCCGCGGCCCTGTACGAGGAGGGGCTGGCGCCGCGGATCGTCACCGTCGGCGGCAGCCGCGCCGGGGACGAGTACACCGAGGCCGAGGCCGGGACCCGCTACCTGGTCCGCCAGGGCGTGCCCGCGAGCGCGATCACCACGGTGGCGGAGGGCTCGGACACCCTGGGCAGCCTCAAGGCGGTGGCGGCGCGCGCGCAGCAGGACGGCTGGGAGTCCGCCCTCGTCGTGAGCGACCCGTGGCACTCCCTGCGGGCCCGCACCATGGCGCGGGACTCCGGGCTGGAGGCCTGGACCTCGCCGACCCGCAGCGGCCCCGTGGTGCAGACCCGCGAGACGCAGGCGCGCTACATCCTCCGCGAGACCGCGGCGCTGCTCTACTACCGGCTCACCCACGCCTCCGCCGAGACCGGGGACACCGGGCTGGGATGACCGCGTACTCCGACCACGACCGGGCGCGGCTCCTGCCCGAGTCCCCGAAGGGGTCCGGGGTCGGGGACGGGCGCAGGCCCGAGCGGCGCAGCCCGTTCTCCCGCGACCGCGCCCGCGTGCTGCACTCCGCGGCGCTGCGCAGGCTCGCGGGGAAGACGCAGGTCGTCGGCCCGGGTGAGGCCGCGGACATCACGGGCATCCCGCGCACCCGGCTCACCCACTCCCTCGAGGTGGCGCAGATCGGCCGGGGGATCGCCGAGGAGCTGGGCTGCGACCCGGACGTCGTCGACACCGCCGGGCTGGCCCACGACATCGGGCACCCGCCCTTCGGGCACAACGGCGAACGCGCGCTGGACGAGATCGGCGCGGCCTGCGGCGGCTTCGAGGGCAACGCCCAGACACTGCGGATCCTCACCCGGCTCGAGCCGAAGGAGGAGGGCGGCGGGCTCAACCTCACCCGCGCCACGCTCGACGCCAGCTGCAAGTACCCGTGGGTGCGCCGCGGCGGGGAGCGCAAGTTCGGCGCGTACGCCGAGGACGCGGAGGTGTTCGCCTGGGTCCGCGACGGCGCGCCCGCGGCGACGCGGTGCGTCGAGGCCCAGGTCATGGACTGGTCCGACGACGTCGCGTACTCCGTCCACGACGTCGAGGACGGCATCCTCTCCGGCCGGATCGACCTCGCCGCGCTGGGCTCCCCGGAGGAACGCGCGGTGCTGTCGCTGCTGGCCAGCACCCATTTCGGCGCCGACCCGACGGCCTGCGAGGTCGCCGCGGAGACGCTGTCGAAGCTGCCGGTCGTCGAGGCGGTCGGCGGGTTCGCCACGGCCACGGCGCCGGTCGCGGACCACGTCGCGTTGAAGCGGCTGACCAGCGAGCTCGTCGGGCGGTTCGTGCGCGCGGCCACGGACGCCACGCTGCACGCGGTGGGGGAGGCCCCGATCCTGCGCTACACCGCGGACCTCGTGGTCCCCGCGGACGTGGCGGCGGAGGTGGCGCTGCTCAAGGCCGTCGCGCTGCGGTACGTGATGAGCGACCCGGAGCGCCGCGCGATGCAGGAGCGGCAGCG
>NZ_JACBXB010000970.1 GCF_013870575.1 Pseudonocardia pini | reverse complement strand
CCCGGACGGTCGGTGGTCCTGCGGGCCGAGACGCGGATGCCGGGCGTGGCGCGGCTGCGGATGACCGCCGAACCGACCGGCCGGGACTCGAGCCGCTACACCCAGACCGTCACGTTCCGTCCCCATGGGCTCGCAGGGCGCGTCTACTGGTACGCCCAGAAGCCCGCCCACGATCTGGTGTTCGGCGTGATGGCCCGCATGATCGGCTTCGAGGCGGAGGGCCGAACGGCGTAACCGGGGCCGCCGGACAGGCTGTCCGCGCTCTCAGGAACGGCGTTACCGACCACGGGTCGTTGTGCGTGCACATTTCGTTACCCGGGGAGCCCGGTGATTCTCGTCCCGTTGACCAGCGGGTTCGCTCACCGACAGCATTCGCGCAGCCGTCCGCTCCCCGCAACGGCAGCGCCCGCTCCGACCTTCGGGTCGGTCCCCGGCGGGCCGCCAGGAGCCGCCGCGCACCGACGTCCGGGTTCGGACGCCGGTCGCGGCGGCCCGGCCGGTCCCTTCCCGCCGAGAGGCGGGGCTCTCACGCGATCGGTCGAAGGTCACGGGCCGTTACCGATACGCAGCGTGAGATCGTCCACCTTGACGGGTGAACGCGATCACGGCCAGTATTTGCGCCGCTGCCGTTTCGCTCCCCGCTTCCCGACAGCAACCTCCGCCCGGTGCCGACGACGTCCTCGGGCACCCGAGCCTCCCCGAGAGCCCCGGAGTTGCCCCGTCGTGCCCGATCGACATCCGAACACCCGCACCGCCGTCCCCGCCGACCCCGACCGACCCGCCCAGACCCGCAGCGCCCAGACCCGCAGCCAGAAGGTCGCGGACTCGCCGTCGCTGATGATGATCGTGGCGGTCGCCGCCATCGGCGTGCTGCTGTACACGGTCTTCCTGTTCGACTTCTCGCACCGCGGGGACTGGCCCGCCTACGTGCTGGTGCTGGTCGCCGAGTCGTTCATCATCCTGCAGGCGCTGATCTCGCTGTGGACGATCCTGTCCAGCGGGCACGACCCGCGCGACTACTCGTTCAACGAGGCGCAGCGGAACCTCTACGGCAACCAGGCCGAGGAGACCCAGGCGATCGGCATCGGCCTGCGGCACGCCCCGATGCTGCTCGACGACTTCCCGGTGTCGGTGGACGTCTTCATCACCACCTACGGCGAGGCGCTCGAGGACATCCGGCGGACCGTCGAGGCGGCCGTCGCGCTGGACGGCAGGCACACGACCTACGTGCTCGACGACGGCAAGTCCGCCGCCGTGCGCGACCTCGCCCGCGAGCTCGGGGCCGAGTACGTGGCCCGGGAGGGCAACGCGCACGCCAAGGCGGGCAACGTGAACCACGCGTTGTCGATCACGACGGGCGACCTGTTCGTGATCCTCGACGCGGACTTCGTCGTCCGCCGGGACTTCCTCTACGAGACGGTGCCCTTCTTCGCGGACAAGACGGTCGCGTTCGTCCAGACGCCGCAGACGTACGGCAACCTGAAGGGCCTGATCTCGCGGGGTGCCGGCTACATGCAGACGGTGTTCTACAAGTTCACCCAGCCCGGCAAGAACCGGTTCAACGCGGCCTTCTGCGTGGGCACCAACGTGATCTTCCGGCGGACCGCGGTCATGGAGATCGGCGGGATCTGGCAGGAGTCGAAGTCCGAGGACGTCTGGACGTCGATCAAGCTGCACGAGCGCGGCTGGCGGTCGGTCTACATCGGCACCGAGCTGGCCGTGGGGCACACCCCGGAGACGATCGAGACCTA
>NZ_JACBXB010000969.1 GCF_013870575.1 Pseudonocardia pini | reverse complement strand
TTCCTGTCCGTGCCCTTCCACGCCTTCTTCGGGGTCTACGGTGGAGGCCGCGGCCGCGGCGGCGACCCGCTCCGCGTCCTCGGTGGACACGAGGCCGTGCCGGGCGGCGGCCCGGGACAGGGCCACCTCGACCTCGAGCAGGGCACCGATCCAGGCCTGGTCGGTGAGCTGCGCCGTGACGGCCCCGGCGCCGTACAGCGGCGTGAGCAGCCCCCTGTTCGTCATACGGACAACCGTACGTCATGCGCCCACCTCGGCCCGGGACCGATCCGGGACACTGACCGCCGTGACCCGCACCGTGCTCCTCGACCTCGACGGCACCCTCGTCGACTCCGCGCCCGGCATCCTCGGCAGCCTGCGCACCGCCCTCGACCAGGTGGGCGTGCCGTGGGACGACACCGTGATCGGCCCGCACCTGCTCGGCCCGCCGCTCTACGAGTCGCTGCCGCCACTGATCGGCGAGAGCGCGACCGAGCAGGTCCTGGCGCTGTACCGGCCGCTGTACCGGGAGAGCGGGCTGCTCGACTCGACGCCGTACCCCGGCATCGAGGAGCTGCTGCGGGCGCTGGCCGCGGCAGGCGTCCGACTGGCCCTGGCGACGAGCAAGGCCGAGCCCGCGGCCCGCGAGATCCTGGCGAACCAGTCCTGGACGGACCTGTTCACCGCGATCACCGGGGACACGGTGGACGCCCAGCGGCCGAGCAAGGCGGCCGTGGTCGAGGAGGCCCTGCACCGGTTGGGGAACCCCGACCCGGCGGAGTGCGTGATGGTCGGCGACCGCAAGCACGACGTCCTCGGCTCGGCCGCCCACGGCATCTCCTGCCTCGGCGCGGGATGGGGCTACGCCGAACCCGGCGAGCTCCTCACCGCGGGCGCCACCGAGGTCTACGCGACCGCCGAGGGCCTGCGGACCGCCCTCCTCCCCCACCTGTGAGCGGCGATCATCTTCAGGGCGACCATCGCCACTCACGACGGTGTCTCGCCGACCGTCTCGCCGACCCCGCGCACGGCCCCGGACTGCCGACCCCCTCGACCGGGTTGGCATGCTGAGCAGGTGACGGCCCAGGTCCCGGAGGAGCGCGACACCCGCGACCTGCAGGTGCTCGCCCGGGTGACCCGGGTCCTCGACCTGTTCGACCACGAGCGCTCGCGGATCGACCTCGCCTACGCGACGGAGCAGCTCGGGCTCAACCGCTCGACGACCTACCGCTACCTCGCCGCGATGGTCAAACACGGCCTCCTCGTGCACACCACCGGCCAGGGCTACTCGCTCGGCCCCACGCTCTCGCGGGTCGGTCTGCTGGCCCTCGACCGGCTCCCGCTGCTCGACCGGGCGGACCCGGTCATGCGGTCGCTGTCGGAGACCGTGCACGAGACCTCGGTGCTGTCGGTCTGGGGTGGCAGCGGCCCGCTCGTCGCCCGGGTGCACGACGAGCAGAGCCGCTTCATCCGGATCTCCGTCGCCGTGGGCTCCACGCTCCCGATCACCACCGCGCAGGGGCTGGTGTTCCTGGCCCACCTCAGCGACCGGCGCGCGCTCGACCGCGCCCTCGCCGGCGTCTCCCCCGCCGTCCGGGAGTCGCTGCTCGGGCATCGGGAGGCCATCCGCCACACCGGCTTCGCCCTGAGCGACGCGTCCGGGGACGGGCTGCGCGGGATCGCCGCCCCGATCTTCGGGGTCGACGGCGGACTGACCGCCACGCTCGCCCTGATCGGGACGATCAACCGGATGCCGGAGGACGGGGAGGACGCC
>NZ_JACBXB010000968.1 GCF_013870575.1 Pseudonocardia pini | reverse complement strand
GGAGGACTGGTCCCGTCCCGTGGTGCGCGGTGCCGTCGCGGAGGTCGGTGCGCTGGGGATCGAGGCCGGTGAGGGCGAGCAGGCCCTGAGCCCCCGCGAGCGCGGCCGCGTGGTGCGGGCCACCGCCACCCCGGGGGACCCGGTGGCCGTGCTGATGCTCACCAGCGGGACCACCGGGCGTCCGAAGCGGGTGCCGCTGAGCTACCGCAAGCTGGTCGCGGCGTTCGAGGCGGGCGGCACGCCGATCGCGGCCGAGCCGATCCGGCTGCGCGCCCGCCCGACGATCCTCTGGGCCTCCCTGGTCCACATCGGCGGCCTCTACTTCGCGGTCGCGAACGTGGCCGCGGGCAGGCCGACCGCGTTGATGGAGAGGTTCGCGGTGGAGCCCTGGGCCGAGCTGGTCCGCACCCTGCGGCCCGCCCTCGTGGGCCTGCCGCCCGCCGCCATGCGGATGGTGCTCCAGTCCGACCTGCCGGCCTCGACCTTCGCGGGCGTCCGGGCCGCGACCTCCGGCACCGCGGCGCTGCCCGTCGAGGAAGCGGACGCGTTCACCGCGCGCTTCGGCCTCCCGGTACTCAGCGTCTACGGGGCCACCGAGTTCGCCGGGGCGATCGCGGGCTGGGACCTGAGGCTGTACGAGGAGTGGGGGGCGGCGAAGCGCGGGAGCGTCGGACGCGCCCACCACGGCATCACGCTGCGGATCGTCGACCGGGACAGCGGGGAGCCGCTGCCCGCGGGGGAGCGTGGGCTGCTCGAGGCCCGCGGCCCCCAGCTGCCCGCCGACGGCTGGACCCGCACGACCGACCTCGCGAGCCTGGACACCGACGGCTTCCTCTTCGTCCACGGCCGTGTGGACGACGCCATCGACCGCGGCGGCTTCACCATCGTCCCGACGGTCATCGAGGAGGCGCTGCGCGCCCACCCCGGCGTGCGGGACGCCTCCGCCGTGGGGATCCCCGACGCGCGGCTCGGCGAGGTGCCGGTCGCCGCCGTCGAGCTCCGGGAGACCGATCCGCCCGGCGAGGCCGAGCTGCGCGCCTGGCTGGCGGACCGACTCACCCGCTACCAGCTGCCCACCGAGATCCGCGTCGTCGCGGAGCTGCCGCGCACGCCGTCGCTGAAGGTCAGCAGGCCGGATGTGCGGGCCCTCTTCGCCGCCGACCCCGCGAGCCGCGCCTCCGCGTGACCCCTCCGCGTGCCCCCTCCGCGTGACGCTCAGCGCGCTCGTCGGGTGGGCGCGGCGGCCAGCAGCTTACGCGTGTAGGCGTGCGTGGGTGCGGTGAGGATCCGCCGCACCGGGCCGGTCTCCACGATCCGCCCGTCGTGCATGACGGCGACCCGGTCGCAGATCCGGGCCACGACGCCGAGGTCGTGCGTGATCAGCAGGATCGCGATCCCGCTGTCGCGCTGCAGCTCGGCCAGCAGGTCGAGCACCCGGGCCTGCACCGTCACGTCGAGCGCGGTGGTCGGCTCGTCCGCGATCAGCAGCTCCGGTTCGCACGCCAGCGCGATCGCGATCATCACGCGCTGGCACATGCCGCCGGAGAAGGTGTGCGGGTAGTCGCGGGCCCGGCGCGCGGCATCGGGGATCCGCACCCGGTCGAGCATCTCGACCGCACGGGCCCACGCCTCGGCGCGCGTGACGTCCCGGTGCCTGCGGACGACCTCGGCGACCTGCTCGCCGACCCGCATCGTGGGGTTCAGGCTCCGGATCGGCTGCTGGAAGATCATCCCGATGTCCCGGCCGAGGACGGCGGCGCG
>NZ_JACBXB010000096.1 GCF_013870575.1 Pseudonocardia pini | reverse complement strand
GCCGTCGGCCGCCGACGGTGCCGCGAACGCGGCGGCCAGGTGCGGGTGCCTGCCCTCCGCGACCACCGCGCCGAGGAACTCGACCTGCCTCGCCTGCCACTCCTGCGTGGTCTGACCTGCGGAGACCTCCAGGCGGACGAGCATCGCGACCGTCCCGTTGAGCATGGCCACGGCTTCCATCTTCGCGCCGGTGGGGGCGTCCACCTCCGCCAGGATCGACAGGGCGTACTCCAGGTAGGCCACGCCGTGGGGGGTGAGGGGCGTGCGCCCGTCCAGGAGGTCGACCAGCCAGGGATGGCGGCGGTAGACCTCACGGAGGTCGCGGGCGAGGGCGTCGAGATCGGGCCGCCAGTCGCCGGTGGGCGGGCGGGACAGGTCGAGCTCGCCGGTGGCCGCGTCGAGCATGAGCTCCAGCAGCTCGTCGCGGTTCTCGACGTACCGGTAGAGCGACGTCGCGCCCGCGCCGATCGCCGCGGCGACCTTCCGCATCGACACCGCGTCGAGACCGCCGGCGTCGGCCAGCGCGATGGCGGCCGCGGTGATCTCGTCCCGCCCGTGTTCGGGGGTGGGCCCGCGACCGCTCCGCTCCCGCCGGAGCCAGATGCTGCCCGGCACGGACTCTCCTCTCTGCGTGCAGTGTGCGCAGTCTAGTACGCTGACTACTGCGCACAGTGTTCACAGAAGGAGTGGCGATGACACACGATCCCGTCGTCTCGGTCGAGGGCCTGGTCAAGGCCTACGGTTCGGTCCATGCCCTCGACGGTCTCGATCTCGAGATCGCGGCCGGCACGGTCTGTGCCGTCCTCGGCCCCAACGGGGCGGGCAAGACCACCGCGATCCGGGTCCTCTCGACCCTCGTGACGCCGGACGCGGGCCGGGCCCGCGTGCTCGGCCACGACGTCGTCGAGCAGCCCGGCGAGGTGCGGCGGTCGATCGGTCTCGCGGGGCAGCACGCCGCGGTCGACGACGACCTGACCGGTCGCGAGAACCTGCAGATCCTCGGTCGGATGCTCCATCTCGGCCGGCGCGGCGCCCGGGCGCGGGCGACGGAGCTGCTCGACCGGTTCGACCTGGCCGAGGCGGCGGACCGCCTGGTGAAGACCTGGTCGGGGGGCATGCGCAGGCGGCTGGACCTGGTGGCCAGCTTCGTCGTCGTCCGCCCGGTCCTGCTGCTCGACGAGCCGACGACCGGACTCGACCCGCGCAGCCGGACCGAGATCTGGGCGACGGTCCGCGAGCTCGTCGCCGGGGGCACCACCGTGCTGCTGACGACCCAGTACCTGGAGGAGGCCGATCATCTCGCCGACCAGGTCGTGATCGTCGATCGCGGAAGGTCGGTCGCGACCGGGTCGCCCGCGGACCTCAAGGCGACGGTCGGCGTGCGGATCGACGTCGAGGTGGAGGACGTCGCCGCGGCGGCCCGGGCGCTCGGAGCGCTGGCGGGCTCCGAACCGGAGGTGGATCCCGATCGGAGGCGGGTCAGCGCGGCGACGCTCGACGGCGCGCTCACACTGCCTGCCGTCGTCCGCCACCTGGACGCGGCGGGAGTGGTGGTGCGGGACGTGGCGCTCCGCCGTCCCACCCTCGACGAGGTCTTCCTGCAGCTCACGGGGGCAGCGGCATGAGCACCCTCCCGCTCACCGACGGCGCCGCCGCCGCCACCCGCATCCTCACGAAACTCCGCCACGACCCGGCCGGGATCGCGCTGACCCTCGGTGCGCCCGTGGTCCTGGTGCTGGTCTTCGGGTTCGTCTTCGGCCCGGCCATCGCGGTCCCCGGCTCGGGCGACTACCGCGAGTACCTCGTGCCCGGGCTGTTCGTCGTCATCGCGTTCAACCCGATCCCGTCGATGGTGAGCATGGCGCGAGACGCCGGTCGCGGCTCCGTCGACCGCTTCCGGTCGCTGCCGATCAGCCGCGCGGCGATCCCGTTCGGGCAGGCGGCCGCCACCGCCGTCTACGGGGTGCTGTGCCTGCTCCTGATGGCGCTCTGCGGCCTCGCCGTCGGATGGCGGATCCACACCGGGATCGGGCCCGCGCTGGGCGCGCTCGGCATCCTGGTCGCCGTCCAGTTCGCCGCCACGTGGATCGGCATGTACCTCGGCCTCGTCATCGGTCGGGAGGACACGGCGTCGCAGCTCGCGGTGCTCGTCTTCCCGTTCGCGATGCTGTCCAACATCTTCGTCCCGACGGCGGGGATGCCCGCCTGGCTGCGGACGCTCGCCGACTGGAACCCGTTCAGCACCTTCAGCGCGGCGGTCCGCACTCTGCTCGGCAACCCCACCGCCCCGACCAACGGCGCCCTGCCCCTGGAGTACCCGGTCCTCGGCTCACTGGCCTGGGCGGCGGTCCTGCTGCTGGTGTTCGTCCCGCTCTGCACGGTGCGCTACGCGCGGACGGAGCGCTGAGTCCGCTGGGGAGCTCGGGCCTGCCCGCTACGGCCGAGGATCGCCGGCGGCGTCCTGGCCGCGCACCCGTCCGACCAGGACGCCCTGCGGGATCGGGGCCGCGGTGTGTCGGGGCTCGGGCACCCGGACGAAGCGGGCGACCAAGTCGAACCCGGCCGTGTCGAGCGTCGCGGCGAGGGTGTCGGGGTCGAGCCGGTGGAAGTCCAGCGCCACCGCGTGTCCGTAGGCCTCGTCGACGTGGCGGGTGTCGTCGCCGACCTGGAAGCCGAGCAGCAGGTAGCCGCCGGGCCGCAGCACCCGTCGGAACTCGGCGACGACGGCGGGGCGGTCGCCTGCCGGGACGTGGATCAGCGAGTACCAGGAGACCAGCGCGGCCAGGCTCGCGTCCGCGAGGTCGAGCGCGTGCATCGCGCCGACCCGGAAGGCGATCTGCGGGAACGTGCGACGGGCGAAGTCGACCATCGCCGCGGACAGGTCGATCCCGCTGACGTCCAGGCCGTGCGTCGCGAGGAAGGCGGCGGTCCCGCCGTGGCCGCTGCCCACCTCGAGCGTGACCGGGTCGGCGTGCTCGCGCCGCACCGTCTCGGCGAACCCGGCGAGCAGTGCCCGGTCGAGCGGAGCGTCGTCGAGGGCGGCGCGGTAGGGCGCTGCGCAGCTCTCGGCGATGGCGTCGTACCCGTGTCTCGTGGCGGCCAGGTAGGCGGGCTCGGTCACAGCCCCGGAGCGTACGACCTGGGTCGGCTCCGTCCGGCGCCCGCGGGTAGGGCACCTCTCGACGGTGGGAGTCGGTCGGACGGCCCGGCTACCGCGAGCCTGCGGCCACCAGCCTCGCGGTGAGGGGCTCGAGCTCGGCGACCAGCTCGGCGAGCTCGGCGGCGGAGAGGGCCGCGTACGGCGGGGCGGCGAGCTCGTCGGTGAGGGCCTCGATGCGCTGCTTGGTCTCCCGGCCGGCGTCGGTGAAGCGGCCGTCGGCGTCGACGAGCCCGCGCTCGCGCAGTCCGGCCATGACCTCGGCCAGCCGCTCCTTCGGCAGGTGGTGGATGCGGCCGAAGGACTCCGGCGGGTGGATGCCGTAGTCGATCGCGGAGAGCACGTGGGCCTCCGTGCCGCCGATCCGCGCTCCGACGAGCGCCGCGACGTGCCCGTCCCCGCGGTGCTCGCGCAGCATGGTCGCGGAGTGCCACAGCCGGGTGACCGGGTCGCTGGGCACCGGGAGGCTGCGCCACCCGGCGTAGAGCACGCGACCGTTCGTGGGCGCGCTCGTCGCGGCCCTGGTGGTCAGGTCGGCGGCACGCGCCAGGCCGGGGGAGTCGGCGAGCTCCGCGCCGAGGGTCCGTCGCACGGAGGCCGCACTGCCCCGTCGCCACGCGTCGAACGAGACCTCGGGCGGGACGGTCTCCCAGGCGCTCGGGATGTGTCGGGCCGCCTCGCCCTCGGCGAAGCTGTAGAAGGCCGCGTGCACGACCTGCGCAGGCACCCGTCCCAGCGGGAAGGCGCGGCTCGCGAAGTAGCCGTCCCAGTAGGTGCGGTGGCCGAGCGCCGCCAGCTCCTCGTGGGCCTCGTCGGCGAAGTAGGTCACCAGACAGATCGGCTCGAGGAGCTCGACCATGCGACGGGCGATGTGTGCGGTGGGCATGCCGGTTCGACCCGGTGAGCGCCTCGGACTCATCGGCGTCCGCGTGGCGACGAAGTGAGCATCACCCGATGTGCAGCTGCGCACGGTCCTGGCCGCGGGCCCGATCAGGTGCGCGCTGCTCCGCACCGCCGCCGACGCCGCAAGGGCCTCCGTGCTGTCAGCGTCCACCTGCTCGGATCCGGTGCACTGTTCCCAGGAGCCCGCCTCTGGACACGGGACAAGCGGGCGCGGGCCGCATGTCGAGACACCGGAGTCGCCTCCGTGGAGGGGGCGTGGCTCGCCACACAGCCCGACCGGCGGTCGGTCAGGGCGTGCCGAACCACTGTGCGAGGCGGCGGTGGCGGTGGGTGAAGACGGCTCCCACCACCGCCTGGACCACCGGGCCCGCCGGGAGGCGGGGGACCAGGGTGGTGCTCGACCGCACGACGGACCGCGGGCTCAGCGCCAACCCAGCTCCGGGGCCAGGTACTTGATCACGCTCTCGACCACGTGGGCGTTGTAGTCGACGCCCAGCTGGTTGGGAACCGTGAGGAGCAGCGTGTCCGCGGCGGCGATCGCCTCGTCCTCAGCCAGCTCCGCGATCAGCTTGTCCGGCTCGCCCGCGTAGGTCTTGCCGAAGCGGGCGGTGCCGCCGTCGATGAAGCCCACCTGGTCGGTGCTGCCGCGCTGCTGCCAGAACAGCTGCTTGTCCAGGTCGCTGACGATCGGGAAGATGCTGCGGCTCACCGACACCCGGGGCTCGCGCTCGTGTCCGGCGGCCGTCCACGCGTCCCGGTACCGCTGGATCTGCTCGGCCTGGAGCTGGTGGAACGGCACGCCGGTGTCCTCGGTGAGCAGGGTCGAGCTCATCAGGTTCATGCCCTGCTCGGCCGTCCACTCCGCCGTCGCGCGGGATCCCGCGCCCCACCAGATCCGGTCCCGCAGGCCCGGGGCGTGCGGCTCGACGCGCAGCAGGCCGGGCGGGTTGGGGAACATCGGGCGGGGGTTGGGCTTCGCGAAGCCCTCGCCGGAGAGCGCCTCCAGGAACTTCGCCGTGTGCTCGCGCGCCAGCTCCGCCCCGGCGGGGTCGTCCGAATAGGGCTGGTACCCGAAGTACCGGAACCCGTCGATGACCTGCTCGGGGCTGCCCCGGCTGATGCCGAGCTGCAGCCTGCCGCCGGAGATCAGGTCCGCGGCGCCCGCGTCCTCGGCCATGTAGAGCGGGTTCTCGTAGCGCATGTCGATGACGCCGGTGCCCAGCTCGATCCGGCTGGTCTTGGCGCCGGCCGCGGCGAGCAGCGGGAACGGCGAGGCGAGCTGCTGCGCGAAGTGGTGGACGCGGAAGTACGCACCGTCCGCGCCCACCTCCTCGGCGGCCACCGCGAGCTCGATCGACTGCAGCAGGGTGTCCGCGGCCGACCGCACCGCCGAGTGCGGCGAGTCCGACCAGTGTCCGAAGGACAGGAATCCGATCTTCTTCACGGTTGAACGAACAACCATCGGAGCGTGGGCATTCCGGGGGGTCCAGGGTCGGCCGGGATGCGGCCGGTGCTCGTGGACCCATGTCCGCCACCGCCCTCGCGCCACCGGTCGAGACCGCCGGCGTCGAGCCGGCCCGGGTCGAGGAGCTCGTCGCGCTGCGCAACCGCATCGACGCGGAGATCGCGGAGTCCGTCCGTGCCTTCGCTCGCCGTGAGGTGGAGGCGCGGCTGGGGCAGATCGCCGCCGAGCAGGACACGGTGCAGCAGGTCGACCGGCGGCTCGCCGCCCACGACCTGCCCTCCCTCGGACCGAGGCGGATCGCGGACCTGGCCCGGACGATCGTCGTGGAGGTCGCGCCGGAGAAGTTCGCCGAACGCGCTCGTGCCGCCCGCCGCGACCGGCACGTCACGATCGGTCCCGCCGGGGACGGGATGGCGGTGCTCCGGGCATATCTGCCCGCCGAGCAGGGGATCGCCTGCTACGCCGCGCTCCGCAAGGCGGTCACCGAGCACTGGGTCTCCCCCGAGCCGGTCACCCGCACCCGCGGCCAGGTCATGGCCGACACCCTGGTCGAGCGCCTCACCGGTGCCGCCGTCGCCGCGCCGGTGGTCGGCGTGGAGGTGCAGGTCCTGGTCCCGATCGAGGCCCTGGTGAGCGCGGACGGCCCGCTCCCGGTGGAGCTGCCCGGCTTCGGCCCGGTCCCCGCCGAGCTGCTCGTCGGGCCCGGCCGCACCGCCTGGCGTCGGCTGATCACCGAGGACGGGGTCGTGATCGGCGCCGACTCCCGAAGACGGACGTTCACCGGCGTACTCGCCGACGTGGTCCGGTCGCGGGACCGCGGCCGCTGGACGGACGGCGGGCGCACGACGCCGGCCAACGGGGCAGGGAAGTGCGCCTTCCACGATCTGGTGCGGGAGATACCGCTCTAATGGCCCGCGGAGCTGTACCAGGACGGCGGGGTCGAGGCGCTCCGCCGCACCCCGAGCGCCTCGCCGCCCTCGACCGCGATCTTCGGGAACGGTCGTCAGGCTGCCCACCAGGGCTGCTTCGACGACGTCGGCCACCGCCGCCTCGTCCGGGCTCGCCGGCGAGGAGCAGGTGGCCGACATCGCCGTCGTCACCGGCAGGGTGGGGAGGCCCGAGTGACCCGCTCGCCGGAGCCGTGCGCGCTGGCCGCCACGGGCGATGGCGAGGGTGACGAGCCCGATGCTTCGGCGTGGACCCCGACGAGCGGTTGGCCGCGGTCGCCCGCGCCCGGGGCTTCGCCGCCTCCTTCGCCGCGGTCTACCGGGCCGTGCGGAGACAGGGTCGGCAGCGGCCGGACGGTTCGCGGAGCCCGACGCCTCCGGGCCGTGAGAACTCCCGACAGTGGTCTCGCTACTCCGGCTTGGCTGGTCGATCAGACGAGGCGATCGCCTCCCGAGGGGCCCATGGGACCACACCGTGGCTGCGTAGATCGGGTCGTGGGCGTTGGGTCGGGTGCTGTCGAACACCGGTGAGCTGCCAGTGGGGCTGAATTCGCTGGTCAAGGCCTTGCGCCCGGCAGTACGCTCGACCAGCGGTGCTGATGCTGGTCGAGCGTACTGCCCATGACTTGACGTTGGCTGGCGAAGTTTGTAAGTTCTAGTCATTCCTCCCCGTCGTCCTCCGGGACTGGCGGGGAATTTTTATTTCCTGAGAGGTAGCTGCAGTGTCGGCGCTCCCCAGTGGTGCTGCCGGTCAGGGGAAGCCCGACCGGGTCGTGGTCTTCATGGACTACCAGAACCTGCACGGATGGGCTCGCCGCCAGTTTCATCCGATCAACGTGCATCCAGCGGAAGGTCACGTTGATCCACTTCGGCTGGCGCAGCTCCTCGTCTCCCGTCGCCGCCGTCCATCAGTGTTAGCCGGTGTGCGGATCTATCGCGGACGGCCCGCACCTGCTCATCAGGCCACTGCAGCCGCAGCCAATGACCGTCAGACGTCGGACTGGGAGCGGAGTGGCCTCGTCACAGTGATTCGCAGGTCTCTCCGTTACCCACGCGACTGGCCTGCGACCCCAGCCTCCGAGAAGGGCATCGACGTGGCCCTGGCCATCGACCTGGTGGCGATGGGTATGTCAAACGGCTACGACGCGGCCATCTTGTTCTCTTCGGACACGGACCTTCTGCCAGCTGTGGAGACTGTCGTCGATCGCAAGCTTGGGCACATCGAGCTTGCAACATGGTCGGGGGCCCGGCGGCTTCGGTTTCCGAACTCGCAGCTTCCGTGGTGCCACTTCGTGGGCGAAGCGGAGTATCGGACCATCCAGGACCACACCGACTATACCCAGGTCTAGCGTCCATGACGGTCACGTAGGCTTACGTAAACGGCGTAGTTGCCCTCGCCGGGCGGGCAGATCTCCAGGATGGTGGCCCGTGCCATCCCGACGACCTCCCGGAGGGCTACCGCACGGAAGCCCGTGGGCGGAGCTGGCGTAGGTCGGCCGGCGGTGGCATCGAGGGCCGCCCACGGACGTCCGTGCGGTCGGCTTGCAGCAGGTCGACGGGATGGCACTCCGCGGGCAGGGGAGTGCTTCCGTACAGCAGCGAAGTACAGCAGCCGTGCTGTCTGTGCCCGACCTGAGCTAAAGCGTCAGCGGCTGGTCAGGGCCGTGATCTTTCCTCGCGGGTAGTTCGCATCGAGATGGCTCAGGGGCGAGGTCCGGCGCTCTCGCGATAGCGCCGGCGGGCTGCCTTGATGACCTGAACTGTCGGTCCTTCGGCCTGATCCACGTTCAGGGGCGGCCGCAAGAGCCGGATGATGTCGCCCTCCACGTCGCGCGGTGCTGGGTGGCCGCACCAGGAGACGCGGAGGTTGGCCCCCATCCACTCGGTGAGCCGGGCTTCGTCCTGTTCAATGAGCACGACCCGGTCGGTCCAGCAAGTCTGGTAGACCTGCTCGTCCAACAGGAGCCCTGCCAGCGTGCGGCGGAGCGTAGAGCTACCGCTGCGGCGTAGGTGGTTCGAAGCGAGTCGGGAGCGGAGCTTCGTCGCGAGCCCCACATAGAGCAGCCGAAGGTCCGACTCTGTGGGGTGCGCGGGGCCGATCAGCTCGGGCAAGACGAGCGGCGATGCCCACCAGGCGTAGAGGCCTGACGCCGCGGGCGCTTGCGTGCTCACCTCGGAGGTGCGGACCGGCTTCGCGAGCAGCTCGTCGACGACGGCGTCAAGCGCGGAGCGGGCCGATGTCATGCCCGCAGTGTGCACGACCTCGGCGGTGCGGAGGGAGGGCTCTCAAGATCGTTCTTGGGCCGTCTGTGGGCCGTCTGGGCCGTCGCCGGGCCGTCAGATACCACCTAACAACGAAAAGCGACGCTGACCCACGAGGAGCTATCCCCGCTGGTCAGCGCCGCTTTCAGCGCCCTGATCAGGCAGCCTGCTTGGTCTCCCAGAAGATCTTGTCGATCTGGGCGATGTAGTCCAGCAGCTCCTGGCCCGTGGCCGGGTCGTTCGAGCCCTTGGTGCCTGCAGCACCCGCGGCCTTGGTGGCCTTGTTGAACAGCTCGTGCAGCTCCGGGTACTTCTCGAAGTGCGGCGGCTTGAAGTAGTCGGTCCAGAGCACCCACAGGTGGTGCTTCACGAGGTCGGAGCGCTGCTCCTTGATCTCGATGGCCCGGGAGCGGAACGAGGCGTCCTCGTTGCCCTGGTACTTCTCCTGGATGGCCTTGACCGACTCGGCCTCGATGCGCGCCTGGGCCGGGTCGTACACGCCGCAGGGGAGGTCGCAGTGTGCGGTGGCCTCCAGCCGCGGGCGGAGAATGCGGGACAGCCGCATCTGGTCCTCCCTGGTGGTGATCGTTCTGGCAGGGCCGACCCTACTCCGGGCCCGGCTGCCCGAGCACGGCGAGAGGAGAGTGATGGACGCGTCAACGACCGGGTGGCGACGGGTCACGGTGCGAGGTCCGTCCATGTCCACCACCCTCGCCGACGGCGACGTGGTCCTGGTCCGGTTCGGCCGGCACCCCCGACCGGGTGACGTGGTGCTGGTCCGATGGTCGGCGCGGCCGGAGCAGCTCTCGGTGAAACGGGCGGTGCGCGCCGAGGGCGCACGGTGGTGGGTGGAGGGCGACAACCCCTTCGGCTCCACGGACTCCCGCACCCTGGGGCCCGCGGCGGTGGTGGCCGTCGTCACCCGCCGGTTGTGGCCCCGCCCACGCCGACTCTGAGGTACCGTCGTCGGCCAGTACCCGACTGCCGTACTCGGTGCCCGCCGCGACCCGCGGTCGGCTCGCGAGTGGCCGTCCGGCACCGGCCCGGCGAGACCCCGCCCGAAGGTGCACGACGCGTGGGAGCCCTGTGCTCCCGTCCCCGCACCCGAACCTTCGGAGTCCCCTGTGACCGTCTCCCCGGAGCGCACGCTGTCCACGACCGAGCCGCAGCCCACCCGAGCCGAGATCTTCGCGTCGCACGAGGGCGGCAAGCTCAGCATCGGCCTGTCCACCCCGCTGCGGGACGCCCGCGACCTGGCCATCGCTTACACCCCCGGGGTGGCGGAGGTCAGCCGCGCGATCGCCGCCGAGCCCGCGCTGGCCCGCCGCTACACCTGGACCGACCGGCTGGTCGCCGTGGTCAGCGACGGCACCGCCGTCCTCGGCCTGGGCGACATCGGCCCGCGTGCGTCGCTGCCCGTCATGGAGGGCAAGTCCGCGCTGTTCAAGACGTTCGGCGGGCTCGACTCGATCCCCCTGGTGCTGGACACCACGGACGTCGACGAGATCGTCGAGACCCTCGTGCGGCTGCGGCCGAGCTTCGGCGCGGTCAACCTGGAGGACGTCTCGGCGCCGCGCTGCTTCGAGCTGGAGCGCAAGCTCGTCGAGGCCCTGGACTGCCCGGTCATGCACGACGACCAGCACGGCACCGCGATCGTCCTGCTCGCCGCGGTGAAAGGGGCCTGCGCGGCCACCGCGCGCGACCTGCGCAGCCTCAAGGTCGTCATCTCCGGGGCCGGGGCGGCGGGCGTCGCCTGCGCGCGGATCCTGCTGGCGGCCGGGGCGTCCGACGTCGTCGTGCTGGACTCGCGGGGCATCATCTACCGCGCCCGGGGCGGGGAGAAGGGGGCGCTCGCGGCCGAGACGAACCCGCGCGGCGTCCGCGGCGGCATCGCCGAGGCGCTCCGGGGTGCGGACGTGTTCGTCGGCCTCTCCAGCGCCACCCTGCCGGAGGAGCTGCTGGCCACGATGGCCCCCGCGGGCTTCGTGTTCGCACTGTCCAACCCGGACCCGGAGGTGCACCCGGACGTCGCGGCCCGGCACGCCGCCGTCGTCGCCACCGGGCGCAGCGACTTCCCGAACCAGATCAACAACGTGCTCGCCTTCCCCGGCGTGTTCCGCGGCGCGCTCGACGTGGGCGCCCGCCGGATCACCGAGTCGATGAAGCTGGCCGCGGCGGAGGCGATCTTCTCGGTCGCCACGGACGACCTCGGCGTCGACCGGATCGTGCCGAGCCCCTTCGACCCGCGGGTCGCGCCCGAGGTCGCCGCGGCCGTCGCCGAGGCGGCCCGGCGCGATGGAGTGACCGACGGTCACTAGGCGCGAGGCTCTCACCTGGCGTTCTTCCGCCGGTTGGCCCAGTCGATCACGCAGCGTCGTGCGCGGAGACGTACCTCACTCGGGTTGATGTCGGCCATTCGAGCACGATGCCCGGATCGAGTGGAGCAGTCGCTCGTTGTGCTCCGTGACGGCACCCGGAGGGGCGGTGCCGACGACCGACGGAGGGCCGCCGCGTGAGCGGTTTCGGAGCACGCGACGAGGAGGCCGACGCGCAGGCAGGCCCCGGCCTGCCCGTCGACCGTCCCGAGGTGGAGTACGACCCGGTCCGCCGGGCGGACCTGCTGCGA
>NZ_JACBXB010000967.1 GCF_013870575.1 Pseudonocardia pini | reverse complement strand
CGGGGGAACGGCGGTGTCCTCCGGCAGGCCTGCGGCGACCTCGCCGGGAAGCACCGCGATCGAGAAGTAGGGCACCGAGTCCGGGTCGACGTCCGCGAGCGGGCCGGTCCGCTGGCCCGCCATCGTGGCGCGCTCCACGAACTGCGCCCGCTCCAGCTTCCCGGCGTCGGCGAACGCGCCGCGGACGTTGCCGAAGGTCCGCCCCAGCTTCATGACGGCGGCGGAGTCGGTGGTGCGCAACCGTTCCGCGAGCTCCTCGCGGGGCAGCGTGCCGGGCAGGACGGTGAGGATCTCGTCCCGTTCGACCAGCGGCTGGCCGAGTGCCGCGGCCGCGCCGCTCACCGAGGTCACGCCCGGGACGACCTCGGCGTGGAACCGGCCCGCGAGCCGCTTGTGCATGTGCATGTAGGAGCCGTAGAAGAGCGGGTCGCCCTCGGCGAGCAGCACCACGTCCCGGCCCGCCGACAGGTGGACGGCGAGGCGTTCGGCGGCGTCGGCGTAGAACTCGTCGATCGCGCCCTGGTAGCCGCCCGGGTGGTCGACGGTCTCGGTCGTCACCGGGTAGACCAGCTGCTCCTCGATCTGGTCCCCGCGCAGATAGGACTTGGCGATGCCGCGTGCGATCGAGCGGCCGTGCCGGGCGGAGTGGTAGGCGACGACGTCCGCGGCCCCGATCAGCCGGGCCGCCTTGATCGTCACGAGCTCCGGGTCGCCGGGTCCCAGCCCCACGCCGTACAGGGTGCCGGGCATCTCAGATCTCCTGCTCGTCGGCCAGCGCGTTGAGCGCGGCGGCGGTGATCGCGGAGCCGCCGCGGCGGCCGTGCACGACGAGGTACTCCAGGTCGGTCCGTGCCGCGAGCGCCGCCTTGGACTCCGCGGCACCGATGAACCCCACGGGGATCCCGACGATCGCCGCGGGGCGGGGCGCGCCGGCGTCGATCATGTCGAGGAGGTGGAAGAGGGCGGTGGGGGCGTTGCCGATCGCGACGACGGCGCCGTCGAGCCGGTCGCCCCAGAGCTCCATCGCGGCGGCGGAGCGGGTGGTGCCGAGGCGCTCGGCGATCGCGGGGACCTCCGGCTCGCGCAGCGTGCACACGACGTCGTTGTCCTTCGGCAGCCGCGCGCGGGTGACGCCGGACGCGACCATCATCGCGTCGCACAGGACGGGGGCGCCGGCGCGCAACGCCGTCCGCGCGGCCGTGACCACGCCGGGGGAGTGGGCGATGTCGCCGGTCAGGTCCACCTGGCCACAGGCGTGGATCATGCGGACGGCCACGTACGCGACGTCCGCCGGGAAGCCGGAGAGGTCCGCCTCGGCCCGGATCGTGGCGAAGCTGCGCCGGTAGATCTCCGCGCCGTCGCGGATGTAGTCGCTGGTCATGCGGGGTTCCCTCGGAGCGCGGTGGACAGGTCGGGGACGCTGCGGTCCTCGATGCGGTAGGTGCCGTCGGGCTGGGCGACGACGTCGACGTGCTCCCCGTGCGGCGCCCCGCACCGCCGCTCGCACCCGACCACGTGGGCGCGGGGGAGCGGGGCCGGTGCGGTCGCGAGGAGCTCCCGGATGTCGGTGCGGACGTCGGCGTGGGACTTCGCGCAGCCCGGCCTGCCCGCGCAGGCGCTGAGCTGCAGCGCGGGATCGTCGGGCTCGGTGACGAGGCCCGCGGCGCGCAGGCGCTCGGCGGCACCGGGTCCGGGGTGGGGCAGCACGAGGGTGCGCCAGGGCGTGACGATCACCTCGGTCGCGCTCGTCGCGAGGGCGCGCAGC
>NZ_JACBXB010000966.1 GCF_013870575.1 Pseudonocardia pini | reverse complement strand
TGCCGGAGATCGGCCGGGTCACGAAGACGCTGGGATCGCCGCCGGAGATCAGCAGGCTCTGCCGGAAGGCCGGTTCCAGAAGCCCGCCGAGGACGAACGCGAGGACGAGCGGGCCCGGCTCGAACCCGGCGCGGCGCATCAGGAAGCCGAGGACGCCGAACACCGCGACGACCCACAGGTCGAGCACGCTGTTGTTGACGCTGTAGACGCCCATCATCGTGACCAGGACGGCGAGCGCCGCCAGGATCCCCACCCGCACCCGGAGGATCTGGACGAACGCGCCGAGCAGCGGGATGTTGAGCAGCAGCAGGATCACGTTGCCGACCAGCATCGAGGCGATCACGCCCCAGAAGATCTCGGGGTCGTCGGTCACCAGCTGGGGCCCCGGGGTCACCCCCTGCACGAGCAGCGCGCCGAGGATCAGGGCGAGGACGGCGTTGGGCGGGATGCCGAGCGTCAGCAGCGGGATGAACGCGGACTGCGAGCCGGCGTTGTTCGCCGTCTCGGGTCCGGCGACGCCCTCGATCGCCCCCTTCCCGAAGCGCGACGGGTCCTTCGCCGCGCGCTTCTCGGCCGCGTAGGAGCCGAGGGACGAGACCATGCCGCCACCGCCGGGCAGGATCCCGAGCACGAAGCCGATGACGGTGCCCCGGCCGATCGCCGGCGCGCTCGTCCGCATGTCGGCCCGGGTCGGCCAGACCCGGCCGATGGCGCGGGTGACCATCTCTCCGCCGCCGCGCCGGGCGAGGGTGTGCAGCAGCTCGCCCACTCCGAACAGCCCCATCGCGACGGCGACGAAGTCCAGCCCGCCGAGGAGGTCCGGGCTGCCCACGGTGTAGCGCGGGCTGCCGTCGACCACGTCCTGCCCGACGGTGGCCAGCAGCAGGCCCACCCCCGCGCTCAGCAGCGAGGCGGTGAACGACCGGGTGCCGAGGTAGGCGGCGAGCAGGATGCCCAGGGCGGCGATGACCGCGAACTCCGGCGGGCCGAACCGGATCGCGAACGCGGCGAGGGCGGGTGCGAGCAGGGCGAGGCCGACGACCGCCGCCACCCCGCCCGCGAAGGAGCCCACCGCGGCGATGCCCAGGGCCGGACCGGCGCGTCCCTGCCTGGCCATCTGGTAGCCGTCGAACGTGGTGACCACGGACGCCGCCTCACCCGGCAGCCGCAGCAGGACCGACGTGATCGTGCCCCCGTACATCGACCCGTAGTAGATCCCGGCGAGCATGATCACCGCGGTCGCGGGCTCCAGCTCGAAGGTCAGCGGCAGCAGCAGGGCGATCGTGGCGGTGGGACCGAGTCCGGGGATGACCCCGACCACCATGCCGATCACGACACCGAGCAGCACGAACAGCAGGTTCTCGGGGGTGAGGGCGACCTCGATCCCGGTGAGCAGACCCGACACGACTACACCCCCGGGGCCAGCGGCCCGACGGGCAACGGAACCTGCAGCACCACGACGAACAGCACGTGCACGGCGACGACGCCGAGCACCGCCACCGTGATCGCCACCTTCCACGACTCGCCGAAGAGCCGGAGCCAGACGAGCAGCAGGGCGAACCCGGGCACCGGCATCCCGATGGCCGCGAACACCGGCACGAACGCCGCCGTCGCCGCGACGGCCACGGCCACGCGCCTGCCCGATCCGGGATCGACCTCCTCGATGCTCCTGGTGTCCGGCCGCAGCAGGAGCCGGACGGCACACCCGACGATGAGCAGACAGACGAGCCGATGACCGACGCCACGGTCACGACGAGACCGGCAC
>NZ_JACBXB010000965.1 GCF_013870575.1 Pseudonocardia pini | reverse complement strand
GCGCCGGACACGGTCTCGGCGATCCGCCGGTCGCGGTCGACGAAGTCCGGCCCGTCCATGGAGTGCACGAGATGGAACAGCACGTCGACCGCGCGGCAGGCCTCCGCCGTCACCACCGGGTCGGCGACATCGCCCCGCACCACCTCGACGCGGTCCGCGAACCCGCTCCGGGCCAGGCGTTCCGGGGAGCGGACGAGGCAGCGCACCTCGTGGCCCTCCGCGAGCAGCCGGGGCACCAGCCTGGACCCGACGTAGCCGGTCGCACCGATCACGAGACATCGCACGACCCGATCGTCGCGCGAACCGCTCGTCGCCGCGAGGTGGGCACCCGAGCGCCACGAACGGGCGACATCCGCGGGTCGCGGAGGAACCCCACCAGCACGAGGGGGTACGACACAGGAATGTTCGCACCGCGACGCACCCTCCTGCCCGTCCTGGTCACGCTGGCCGCGGGCGCGGTCCTCGGTGGCTGTGCCGCCCAGGCCCCGTCCCTGTCCGCCGCGCCCGCCCCCGCCGCCGTGCCCGACTCGCGGTTCGCGAGCAGCGTGGCCGTGGACGCGACGTTCGGCACCGACGGCGTGGCCGTCACCTACGACCCGGCGCTGGTCCCCGTCGGCGCGCAGGCGAAGGTCACCGGCGAGACCAGCGGCACGAGCAGCGTCGTCACGCTCGCGGTCACGGGCCTGCTGCCGAACCGGACCTACGGCGCCCACGCCCACCAGAAGCCCTGTGGGCCCGCCGCCGCGGACTCGGGCGCGCACTTCCAGCACACGGCCGACCCGGTCAAGCCGAGCGTGGACCCGGCCTTCGCGAACCCCGTGAACGAGGTGTGGCTGGACTTCACCACCGACGCCGAGGGCGCGGGCTCGGTCACGGCCACCCAGTCGGAGTGGGCCTTCACCGAGCAGGCCGCGCCCCGGTCCGTGGTGATCCACGCCCTCCCGACGTCGACCGAGCCGGGCAAGGCGGGCACCGCGGGCGACCGCGCGGGGTGCGTAAGCGCGGAGTTCTGACGCGGCGTGCTAGAGCTCGATCCGCCTGGTCACGGCGACGAGCTCGCTGGTGTGGCTGCCCGCGACCCCCACGTCCGGGGGGCGCGGGATCAGGCCGGGTAGGCCCGCGAGCCCGTCGGAGCCGTCCGTGACCAGCAGGTGGACCGGCCCCGCGCCGGTCAGCTCCAGCCGGAGGTCGACGCCCTCCGGTGGTGGCGCGTGGAACACGAGATCGAGCCTGCCGTCCCGGACCGGGACCGCGGCGCCGTCCACGGTCGCGCTCGCGACGACCGCCTCCTCGGTCCGGAACGCGACCAGCCGGACGCTTCGCTGCGGCTCGATCCGGGCGCGCAGCGTCGTTCCCTCGCGGGTCGCGGTCACCTCGGCAGGTGGCAGGTCGGCGACGCCGGCGGGGCCGGTGGCGAAGGTGCCCTCGACGCCCGGGACGGTCAGGGTCTCGGGTCCGTCGACGTGGCGGTCCGTCCACGCCCCCGGGGTGGTCTCCTCGCTGACCCAGCGTGCGGTGCCCGCGTCGGCGTCGAGCAGGTACATGAGGTGGCTCGGGGCGGGGCGGTCCGGGGTGAAGCCGTTCTGCGCGAACCCGACCACGCCGAGCACCACCGCCGCACCGAGTGCCGCGGCCGGGGTGAACCGGGGCAGGTCGGCGAGCAGCGGGACCAGTGCGATCCCCAGCAGCGCGAGCACGAAGGCCGAGACGGCGGCCACGGCCATCCCCATCGCGGGCAGGAACAACACCGCCGTCGGGACCAGCACG
>NZ_JACBXB010000964.1 GCF_013870575.1 Pseudonocardia pini | reverse complement strand
GTGCCAGCCGAGGACGAAGGCCCCCCACGCCGTCCGCCCGCAGCCCGTGCGTGCCCTGGAAGTCAAGGACGGCGACCCGGGTCCGCCAGTCGTAGGTCGTGGCCCAGGGGTCGAGCGCGTGGGCGGGGTTGACGTGGTTGAGCTTCTGGTTGAGCGCGGCGACGCACCAGGGGTGCGTCATCGTCTCCTTCATGACGGGCGGACAGGCCGTGAAGCTGCCGGTCGGGGCGGCCGCCGCCGATCCCAGGTTGACCGCGAACACCCCGCACACCACCGCCGCGACCGCCCCGAACCTGGCCCATCCCCGTGTCCCACCCAGCATGCCCAACCCTCCGTCACATGATCAGTTCGCCTCCGGGCTCGGCCCGAACCCGGCGGCCGTTACCTCCGCCGCCCGGGTCAGTCGAGGAAGTCGACCCCCATGCCGACCAGCTCGAAGTTGTAGGTGCCGTTGTTGTCGCAGTCGTAGTGCGACGCGCCCTGGCCGACGCCCACCGCGATCGTCGACTGGTACCACCGCGTGCCGCCGTCGCGGCGGGCACACTTCGCCCGCGCCTGGACCTCGAGCGGACCCTTCACCACCTGGACGTACACCGCCTGGTGGTCACCGTTCTTGCGCGACTCCATCTTCACCACGGTCTGGGTGGCGTTGTGGGTGACCCAGCGGGTCTGGGTGTCGCTCTCGTTGTGGACGGTCGCGAAGGCGGGCGTGGCCGCGCCGACGGTGAGGGCGAGAGCGATGCCCGCCACCGCGGCGGTCCTGCGGAGTCGCTGAGTCATGCCGGTCTCCCTGAGGTCGGTGTTCTGGTGACGAGGGAGATCGTCGGCCGATTCCATGATCATCTGTATGGTCGCCGGTACCCTTGACGGACGGCGGGGCACCCGCTATGTCGCCGTCCGCAACAGCCGCAGCGCGCGGGGCAGCGCACCCGGCCGCAGCACCGGCAGCAGCCCGACGGCGCCGCGCAGGCCCGTCCACCAGCGCACCTGTCCGTCCGTCCGGAGTATCCCGACGGCGGGGATGCGACACCCCGCCACGGCCGCGGGCAGGTTGGGGTAGACCTCCGCGAGCCGCGGCTCGGTGCAGGCCCGCGCGCGGACCCTCACCGTGAGGCAGTCCGGCAGCTCGCGCGCGATCCGCGAGCAGCGCGGACAGGCGGAGTCGAACACGACCACCACCTCCCGCACCCGCACCCGTGCAGTGTGGCGGATCGGTAGCGTGGAACCCGAGCCGAGGGAGGCACCATGCCCGAGTCCGAGAACCCGCCCGACCCGCAGAGGACACCCGTGCCGGTGGACGACGACATCGTGGACGCCGAGGTCGTCGAGCCCACCGCCCTCACCCCGCCGCCGCCCGCCGTGTCCACGGACTACACCGACCAGGGCGTCCCGACGCTGGACTACGTGCGGGACAAGATCGAGGGCAGGTCCGCCACGGCGATGGGCTGGGAGGAGCTGCGCACGAAGGAGGTCGAGGAGGCGGAGAAGAAGTTCGCCGAACGCGAGGAGAAGGGCAAGGCCAAGCTCGACGAGCTCCGCAAGCAGCTGGGCCTGTAGGGCCCGGGCACTACGTACATCTCCCCAGTGCACGGCGCCCGACGCGCGTCGACCCTCCCGGCATGACGGAATTCGTGCTGGTGCACGGGGCGTGGGGCGGCGGCTGGGCCTGGGAGGCGGTGCGGGGTGCGTTGGAGGCCGACGGCCATCGCGTCCGGGTCCTCGACCGGCTCCCGAGTTCCGGTGCCGGCAGGCGTTCACTAGGGCGCGGACGCT
>NZ_JACBXB010000963.1 GCF_013870575.1 Pseudonocardia pini | reverse complement strand
CCTTCAGCGCCCGGTTGCTGCAGAACACCGCCGCGGCGCCCGCCTCGACCAACCCGCACAGCTCCTGGTCCAGCACCACCCGGTTGCGGTCCCGGCAGGTCAGCGTGATCACCGGCGCCCCGCCCGCCTCCCGGACCAGCGTGGTCATCTGGGTCGGCGGGAAGTCCGGCCGGGCCTGGTGCTCCCCCACGAGCATCCCGTCGCAGCTGCCGGCCAGATCCCCCACGATCCGGGTCAGCGCCGCGCGGTCGAAGGGCGGCAGGGTCAGGTCCGTGAGGACGACGGGAGGCCGGGCGAGCAGCGCGGGCGCCTCCCGTTCGGGCGCGGGCGCCCCCTCCCACGGGACCGGCTCGTCGAGCGTGGCGAAGGGGCACACCATCATCCGGACCTCGCACGAGAGGTCCGCCCCCACACCCCCGCACGGCCCGTGGTGCATGCGCTTCGGACAGGGCGCGGAGGGATCCATGGTGAGCGGATACCCCGGCGCGTCCCCCGTACCCGTGTGGGCAGTATCTGCGGTGTGCTGCCGCCGATGGACCCCGAAGAACGCAGGGAACAGCTCACCCTGGCCACGAACAGACTGGCCGTGTTGGACACGGTCGTGCAGGCCCAGAACCGGTACGCCCAGGTCGCCGAGGTGATCGCTGCCGCGCCGGACAGCGACGCCGCAGCGGCCGCGGTCGCCGACCTGCTCGGCGTGCCGCCGCTGCTCGGACGGGCCGTGTGCGACCTGTCGTGGCGACGGCTCGCCGCCGACTCCCGCAGACAGGCCCTCGAGGACCGCGACGAGACCGCGGCCTACGTCCGGGAGCTGACCGCCGAGTCCGGCGGGGCCGGAGCCGACCGAGACCGCTGACCCGAGCGCCTCGAGCGGCGCTCCCATCGGCACCCGATCCGCCGCCGGACCCCGAATCCCCGCCGACCCCCACCACCCGGCCTGCACAGGATCCGCGACCACCGGCGCGACCAGGCACGGACCCTTCTGAGCTGGGTCGAACACCGCCTGCGCTGATCCAGGGCGAGGCGGGGCCAGGATCGACCTGCCCGCGCCCTACGTCCCCGCCTCCGGGCCGAGGAGGTTGCCCAGGGGGCCGAGGTCGATGTTGAGGTCGCCCGGTTCGAGGCCGAAGTGCTCGCGGAGGTCGACCATGGCCTCCTCCAGCCGCATCAGCCCGACGCCGAGCCGCTCGATCGTCTCGTCCGGGAGGTCGCCGACCTCGACGCGGCGCAGGGCCTGGCGTTCCATGAGCTGGCGGAGCAGCTCCACGATGGTCAGCACCAGCTTGCCGAGGTCCTTGGCGACGGTGTCCGGCTGGGAGTCGATGCGTCCGGGCAGCTCAGGCATCGGGCTCCTCCATCAGCGTGTGCACGGAGCTGATCAGCGCCCGCAGCGACACGTGGACGAGGTCGACGTCCGCCAACGAGATCGTGACGTCCCCGGTCAGCATCACGCCGCCCGCCAGCAGCCGGTCGAGCAGGTCGACCAGGGTCAGCTCGTCGTCCGGGTGCGCGAGGGTCACGACTGCTCCCAGGTGGTGAAGGAGAACGCGGGCCACGGCCCGGTCAGCTCGATGTGCGCTCCCCCGGGCGCCACCGCGCCCGCCGCGTCCCGGAACTCCTGCTCCGCGGTCTCGGCGACGAGGTAGCTCGCGTTGAGCACCATCTCCTCGCTCCGCCCGCTGAGCCGGGCGTCCTGCAGCGGATAGCGGTGCGCCGCCGAGGACCGGTCGGCGAGCGCGGTGTGCAGCCGCTCCGCGATCTCGCGGGCCCGGTC
>NZ_JACBXB010000962.1 GCF_013870575.1 Pseudonocardia pini | reverse complement strand
CCGCTCTCGCCCAGCTCCGCCCGACCCCGCCCGGCCCCGCTTCACCTGCCCAACCCCGCCCGACCCGGCTCGATCTGTCCGAACCAGCCCGGTCTCGCCCGACCCCGCCCGACCCGGAGACCCCGGCTGGCCCCGACCCGCGCTCATGATCACTGTTTGGGCGCACAGGACCGCGCCCACCGCGGCAGCCGGAGCCAGGACGGTGATCCTGGATCAGGAAGGCCGAGCAACCGACCGGGTGATCCCGGGCCGCCCACCGTAGCCATGATCACCGATTGGGCACACAGGACCGCGATGACCGCGGCGCGACGAACCCAACCACTGATCATGGCCCGGGGCGCAGCGAGCCGTACCAGGACCGACACCGCACCCACCTCATGATCACCGAATGGGCGTGCACAACCGCGTTCAGCGCGGCGACCTGCGCCGAAGCAGCGATCATGGTTCCAACGGCGTCACCGACCGAAGCCCGCGTCACCCACCCCGACTCAACCATGATCATCGGCTAGGCACGCAGAACCGCGCTCACCGCAGCGGTCGCAGCCAAGAAGGTGATCACCACAAGGCGTCCCGGGGAGAACGCGACCGCCCGCATAGCTGCGGGTCCGTGATCACCGGTCGTACACACACAGCGCCCACCGAGGCCGCGGAGCCAAGACAGTGATCATCATCGAGTGGTGAAGCGCAGACAGCCGAGCGCACGCGGCCTCTCCTGACCACGCCTCGGCCATGATCACCAGTTGGGCACACTCAACCGCGCCCGACGCGGCGGCCGGAGCCGAGACAGTGATCATGGTGTAGCGCCGAACGACTCCTGGCCGACGACCGTAGCCATGATCACCGATCGGGCACGCACAACCGCGCCCACCGCGGCGGTTGAAACCGAGACGGTGATCATCTGATGGCAGCTGCGTGGCACACGGCTGGCCTGACCCGCTTGACGGTGCCCACGATCACCAGTTGGGCGCGGACGACCGCACAGCCCAGGGAACCATGCCCCGACGATCACCGTGAGGCGAGCCCGGGTCGCTCGACCTGGTGCTCCCTGAATGGCGGCACCGCATGATCACCGCTCGGGCACGCACAACAGCGCCTTCCGCGGCCGCCGGAGCCAGGACGGTGATCATCGTCGACGGCCCGAGAGGCACAGCGGTGCGCTTCACACAGCGACCACCCATGATCATCGACTGGGCACCCACAACCGCGTTCAACGCGGCTGCCGGAGCCAAGACAGCGATCATCAGAAGCGGTAGAGCGCACACAGCCGAGCGCACAGCCGGACGCACACGGCCTCACCTGCCCGCGCCTCAACCATGATCACCAGTTGGGCACACACCACCGCGCACAACGCGGCCGCCGGAGCCGAGACGGTGATCACCGCAAGCGCTCCGCACCCGCGGCGTGCCCAGAGATCACCGGTCGGGCACACACCACCGCGCCCACCGCGGTGTGCCGTACCGAAGCAGCGATCATGGTTCGACGGCCGCGGCGGCCGCAGGCTGCGTCGTCCGAACCCCGATTCCTTGATCACCGGTTGGGCGCATGGAACCGCGCTCACCGCGGCGGAGCGCGCCCAGCCGGTGATCAAGGACGACGGGGCCCGCAGCCGACCTGCCGGTCCTGCGCCCGGCGAGCCCGCAGCGAGCCCACAGCGAACCCGACAGTCCCACCCCCGGCCGTCCCGCGCCGGCGAGCCCACAGCCAGCCCGGCGGTACCGAACCCGGCGGTCCCGAACCCGGTGGTCCCGAACCCGGCGGTCCCGAACCCGGCCGTCCCC
>NZ_JACBXB010000961.1 GCF_013870575.1 Pseudonocardia pini | reverse complement strand
CGGCGACCCGCTCGGCCACCCGGGCCACGACCGCGAGGTCGTGGCTGATGAACAGCAGCGCCATGTCCCGCTCGCGGACCAGGCGGTCGAGCAGGTCGAGGATCTCCGCCTGCACCGTGACGTCCAGGGCGGTGGTGGGCTCGTCCGCGATCAGCAGGGCGGGGTCCCCGGCCAGCGCGATCGCGATGCCGACGCGCTGGCGCTGGCCGCCCGAGAGCTGGTGCGGGAAGGCGCGCGCGAGGTGCGCGGGATCGGGCAGGCCCACGGTGGCCAGCAGGGCCACCGCCCGCTCGGCGGCCGCCCGCCGGGACAGCCCCGTGAGCCTGCGGACCGGACCCGCGACCTGCCTCCCCACGCGCATCAGCGGGTCGAGCGCCGTCTGCGGCTCCTGGAACACCACGCCCACCGTCCCGCCGCGCAGTCCGGCGAGCTCGCGGTCGGTGAGGCCGAGGACCTCGCGCCCCGCGAGCAGGACCCGACCGGTCACCTCGGCCTCGTCCGGGGCGAGGCCCACGGCGGCGAGCGCAGTGAGCGACTTCCCCGATCCCGAGGCCCCGATCAGCCCGAGCCGCTCCCCCGGCGCCACGGCGAGGGACACGGAGTCGACGACGGCGCGGCCGCCGAGGCGGACCGTGAGGTCCTGGATCTGCAGCAGGCTCACGCGAGCACCTCGGGCGCGGGCACGGCGCGGCGCAGCCGGGGATCGGTGACGTCTCGCAGCGCGTCACCGACCAGCGAGAACCCGAGCACCGCCGCGGTGATCGCCAGGCCGGGCCACACGACCGCCCACGGGTGCACGGTCACGAACTGCTGGAGGTCCTGGAGCATCCGCCCCCAGGACGGGGTGGGCGGCGGGGTGCCGAAGCCGAGGTAGGACAGCGCCGCCTCGGCCAGCACCGCCAGCGCCAGGGTGAGCGAGAGCTGCACGAGCAGGACCGGTGCCACGTTCGGCAGCACGTGCCTGCGCACGATCCGCGCGGTCGAGGCCCCGCTCGTCCGGGCCGCGAGCACGTAGTCCGTACCCAGCGCCGAGCGCATCTCCGCCCGGCCGACCCTGGCCACGTTCACACCGGTCCCGATCCCGATCGCGACGACCGCCGTGGCCACCGAGCCGCCGTAGACCGCGGCCAGCACCATGGCGAGCAGCAGGGTGGGCAGCGCGACCAGCACGTCGACCAAATGGGAGACCACGTCCCCGCTGCGCCTGCCCACCGCCGCGAGCACGGCCAGCCCGACCCCGACGACACCGGCGACGACCGTGGCCGCCAGCGCGGCCACCGTGGTGATCCGGGCCCCCGCGAGGAGCTGGCTGAACAGGTCCCGCCCGCTGGCCTCGGCACCGAGCAGGTGCCCGCCGGTCAGCGGCGGCGCCCACGAGGCGGCCGGGTCCACCAGCGTCGGGTCGAAGGGGGTCCACACGAGCGAGACCAGCGCGGACAGGACCAGCAGCCCGATCAGCGCGGCACCGATCGCACCTCCGGGCTCCCGCAGCACGGCTCCCGGCGTGGTCACGACCGCGCCACCCGCAGCCGGGGGTCCACGAGCCGGTGCCCGACGTCGACCAGGAACCCGATCGCCAGCACGGCCCCGCTCAGCAGCAGCACCTCGCCCTGGACCTTCAGCAGGTCCCGGTTGCCGACGTCGGTGAGCAGCATGGTGCCCACCCCCGGCAGCGCGAAGACCCGCTCCACGACGACCGCGCCGACCAGCAGCGCCGCGACCTGCAGGCCCAGGATCGACACGACCGGCAGGGCCGCGTTGCGCAGCCCGTGCCGCAGCAGC
>NZ_JACBXB010000960.1 GCF_013870575.1 Pseudonocardia pini | reverse complement strand
GCCAGGAACCGCACCAGGGACAGGTCGTGGGAGATGAACAGGAACCCGATGCCCCGCTCGGCCTGCAGGTCCAGCAGCAGGTTGAGGACCTGCGCCTGGATGGAGACGTCGAGAGCCGCCACGGGCTCGTCGCAGACGATGAAGTCCGGGTCCGTCGCGAGCGCCCGCGCGATCGCGATCCGCTGCAGCTGCCCACCCGAGAACTCACGCGGGTACCGGTCGAGATGGTCCGTACGCATCCCCACCCGCTCCAGGAGCCCGACGACGAGGTCGTCACGCTCGGCTCGGGGCAGGCCGCGGTGCACGGTGAAGGGCTCGCCGACCTGGTCGCGGATCAGCATCCGGGGGTCCAGGGAGGAGAACGGGTCCTGGAAGATCATCTGCGCCCGCTGCCGCAGCGTCCGCAGCTCGCGGCCCTTGAGCGCCAGGACGTCCTGGCCGAACATGCGCACCGAACCGCTGTCCGGCTCGATCAGCCGGAGCACCATGCGGCCGACCGTCGACTTCCCGGCCCCCGTCTCCCCCACGATCCCCAACGTCTGCCCCGGGGCGATGGTGAACCCGACGTCGCGAACGGCGTGGTTGCGCTCCACGACCCTGCCGATCAGGTTCCGCTTGCCGGGGAAGCTCTTGCCGAGCCCGTCGACCTCCACCAGGGGGTCCACCGAGTCTCCTCGTCCTCGCTCGTCGCCACCGGCCTCGGCCGGGGCCCGACGGATGGTCGGTCCACTCATCACAGGGTTCCGGTCAGCTCGAGCTCGCCGAGCCGCATGCATCGCGTCGGGGTCCCGTCCGCTCCGGTGCGCATCGGGTTGTCCCCGGTGTCGCACAGGCCGACGACGGCGTGATCGCAGCGCGGGTGGAACCGGCAGCCCGCGGGCTGGTCCCACGGCGCGGGCACCGACCCCCTGATCGACCGCAGCCGGCCTCCCGGCTCGGCATGGTCGGGGATCGCGGCCAGCAGCCCCTCGCTATACGGATGGTGCGGACGGGCGAACAGCTCCTCCATCGGACTGGACTCCACGACCTGCCCCGCATACATCACACTGACCCGGTCACACATCTCCGCGACGACACCCAAATCATGGGTGATGAACAAAATCGACACACCGAACTCCGCCTGCAGCTCGTTCATCAGCCGCAACATCTCCGCCTGCACCGTCACATCCAGAGCCGTGGTCGGCTCGTCCGCGATGAGCAGCGTCGGCCTGCACGCGAGCGCGATCGCCAACATCACCCGCTGACACATCCCCCCACTGAACTGATGGGGATAATCAGCCACCCGACGGGCGGCGTCAGCGATACCCACGGTGTCCAACATGACCGTCGCCTCCACCAGCGCCGCCTTCCGGGACAGCCCCCGGTGCCTACGCAGCACCTCCGCGATCTGGTCACCGACCGTGAACGCCGGGTCCAGACTCCGCCGCGGCTCCTGAAAGATCATCGCGACCCGGTCGCCACGCAGATCGGACAGCCGCCGCTCCGGCATCCCGACCAGCTCCTCACCCACCAGCCGGATGGACCCCTGCGGGATCCGATGCTCGCCGCGGGGCAGCAGACCCATCGTGGCGAGCGAGGTCACCGTCTTACCCGAACCGGACTCGCCCACCAGCCCCACGGTCTCCCCACGACCGACCCACAGGTCGACGCCGTCCACCACCCGGACCCACCCACGCTCGGTCCGGAACTCGATGGCGAGATTCTCGATCTCGAGGACCGTCGCCTGCGGGTCGTCCGGGGGGGACACCATGATGGGACCTCCGCTCGCCTTCGAGCTGTCGGTG
>NZ_JACBXB010000959.1 GCF_013870575.1 Pseudonocardia pini | reverse complement strand
TCGATCTTGGAGAGCGCGAACCCGACGTGGATGAGGACCCACTCCCCCGGCACCGACCCGCCGGCCAGCGCGACCAGGTCGAGGGTGTTGCGAGCGGCCGTGGCGGCGTCGATGTTGCCGCTCACCGTGCCGATGCCCACCAGCTCCACCGACGGCGAGCGCAGCAGGTAGAGCAGGGCGAGGGAGTCGTCGATGCCGGTGTCGCAGTCGAGGTAGACCGGGGTCGTCACGCGCCGATCTTCCTACACGGACGCCTGACCGAGCGGCACGAGGCCCGCCGAGATGAACGTCGGTGCTGTTCCGACCATGACCACACAGCACCGACGTTCATCTCGACGCGGTCTGGAGGGCCCGCGCCACCACCTCGCGGGTGTCCGCGGGGTCGATGACGTCGTCGATCTCGCCCACCGTGGCCACGCTCAGCGCCTTGCCGCGGTCGTAGTAGTCGGCGAGCAGCTCCTCGTACCGCGCCCGCCGGGCCTCGGGATCGGCGATCGCGTCGAGCTCCTTGCGGAACCCGAGCCGGACGGCGCCCTCCAGGCCCATCCCGCCGAACTCGCCGGTGGGCCACGCGACGGTCAGCGTGGCCGCGCGCAGGTCGCCCGCGGTCATCGCCATCGCGCCCAGCCCGTAGCCCTTGCGCAGCACCACCGCGACCAGCGGCGTGGTCAACCGCGCCCCCGCCACGAACATCGCGCCGAACCGGCGGACGGTGGCCGTCCTCTCGGCCTCGGCGCCCACCATGAAGCCGGGCGTGTCCACGAGTGACACCACGGGCAGCCTCCGCTCCTCGCAGAGCTGCAGGAACCGGGTGGCCTTGTCCGCGGCGTCGCCGTCGATCGCGCCGCCGAGGTGGGTGGGGTCGTTCGCGAGCACCGCCACCGAACGGCCCTCGAGCCGGGCGAACGCCGTCACGATCCCGGTGCCGAACCCCGCGCGCACCTCCAGCACGCTGCCGGTGTCGAAGAGGGTCTCCAGGACCGGTCGGATGTCGTACACGCGCACCCGGTTCTCCGGGACCAGGTGTCGCAGCAGGCGCTGGTCGGCGCACGCGACCTCGGCCGCGGGCACCCCGGTCACCCGGCGCAGGTAGCGCCGCGCGGTGGCGACGGCGGCGGCCTCGTCGGGCACCAGGACGTCGACCACCCCGTTGGGCACCTGCACGGACATCGGTCCCACGTCCTGCGGCGCCACCACACCCAGCCCCGCGCCCTCGATCATGGCCGGGCCGGACATGCCGAGGCTGCTGCCCTCGGTGGCGATGATCAGGTCGCACGCGGCGGCCAGCGCGGCGTTGCCCGCGAAGCAGTAGCCCGCCACGACCGCGACCGTCGGGACGGTGCCCGCCAGCTCGGCCATCAGCCGGAACGTGGGGACGTCCAGCTGCGCGACGGCGGACGTGTCGGTGTCCCCCGGCCTCCCGCCGCCACCCTCCGCGAACACCACCACCGGCAGCCTCCGGCGCTTCGCGAGCTCCAGCAGCCGGTCGGTCTTGCGGTGGTTGTGCACGCCCTGGGTGCCCGCCAGGACGGTGTAGTCGTAGACGAGGACCGCGACCGCGACGCCGTCGACGGTCCCGGTGCCGGTCAGCAGGCCGTCCGCCGGGGTCGCGGCGATGAGGTCCTCGAGGGTGCGCCGCCTGCGCTGCGCCGCGATCACGAACCCGCCGTACTCGGTGAAGCTCCCCGGGTCCAGCAGGTCGGCCAGGTTCTCCCGCGCCGTCCGCATCCCCTTGCCGTGCCTGCGTCCGACGGCGGCGGGGCGGGCCTCGTCGAGCGTGACCCGCTTG
>NZ_JACBXB010000958.1 GCF_013870575.1 Pseudonocardia pini | reverse complement strand
GGGTGCGGCGGGGCTGTCCAGGAGCTGGGCTGGGCGTGTGCCGCGTAGGGAGTTGATCAGGGCGAGGTCGTCGGCGCGGGTGAGGTCGTCGGGGTGCAGGGTGCGTTCGCGTAGGTGGCCGGTGGTGATCAGGTGGGCGCGTTCGATGCCGGGTAGGCAGCCGCTGTGGAGTGGGGGGGTCCACCAGTGGCCGTCGAGGTGGGCGGCGAGGTTGGCGGTGCAGGTCTCGGTGATCTCGCCGCGTTCGTTGATGATCACGACGTCGTCGGCGGTGGGGTGGCGGGCGAGTCGGGTGTCGTAGGGGGTCCGGCGGGTGGTCTTGTGTCGTGTCCAGCAGGTCTTGGTGTCGATCGGGTGGGGGTCGATGACGAGCCGGACGGGGTGGCTGAGTGGTGTCGGGGCAGCTTCGATGTCGAGGTCGAGGGTGCCGTCGCGTGCGCAGCGGAGCCGGACGCGGGCTTGTTCGATCTCGCGGAGCCGGTCGTGGAGCAGGGTTCGGGCCGCGGTGGGGTCGAAGGTGTATCCGAAGTAGTGGGCGGAGTCGGTCATGCGGGTGAGGTGGGCGTCGAGGTGGTGTAGGCCGTGGGGGGTGTGGTGGAGGGTTTCGAGGAGTTCGAAGGGTTCGTGGCGGATGCTGAGCACCTGGGCTTTTGCCTGTAGTTCGGCGTGTTCGGCGGCGGGTCGGGAGCTCCAGGTGATGCCGCCGCCGGTGCCGTAGGACAGTTGCCGGCGCGTGTGGTCGTGCAGGACGGTGCGGATGGCGACGGAGAATCGTGCCCGGACCTTCGCGGTGGGCGGGCCGACGATGCCGATGGTTCCGCAGTAGACGCCTCGTGGTCCGGGTTCGAGGTGGTGGATGAGTTCCATGGTGCGGGGTTTGGGGGCGCCGGTGACCGAGCCGCAGGGGAACAGGGCGCGGAAGGTGTCGGTGAGTCCGGTGTCGGGGGGTAGTCGGGCGTGGACGTCGGAGGTGAGTTGGTGGACGGTCTCGTAGCGTTCGGCGGCGAGGAGTCGGGTCGCTTGCACGCTGCCTGGGGCGGCGATGCGGCCGAGGTCGTTGCGGACGAGGTCGACGATCATGATGTTCTCGGCGCGTTCCTTCGTGCTGCCGCGGAGTCGGGCGAGGGCGGTTGCGTCCTCGGTGGTGGTGCGTCCGCGCGCGGCGGTGCCCTTCATGGGGCGCATGAGGATGCGGTCGCCGCGTTGTTCGAAGAACAGTTCGGGGCTGGCGCTGGCGATCGTGTGGTCGCCGAGGTGGAGGTAGGCGTTGTGGGCGCCGCGTTGGGCGTGGACGAGTTCGCGGTAGAGGTCGGTGGGGTCGAGGTCGGTGGGGGCGTGTGCGGTGAGTCGGGTGGTGAGGTTGGTCTGGTAGGTCTGGCCTGCGGCGATGTGGGTGCGGACCTGTTCGACGGCGGTGTGGTGGGTGGTGGCGTCCCAGTCGGGGGTCCAGGCGAGGGGTGGCACGGTGGGGCCGGTGGCGGGCAGGGGTGGGACCTGCTCGGGTCGGTCGACGAGGCCGAACCAGACCAGGGGCAGCCCGTCGACCGGGGTGTGGGTGGTCAGGGTGGGGTCCAGGCCGGGTGCGGCTTCGTAGGAGAGGAACCCGAAGGCCCACAGGCCGTCTCGGGTGAGTCGGTCGACCTCGTCGAGGACGGGGGCGACCTGGTCGATGCGGTGGGCCATGAGGACCTGTCGCAGCCCGGAGAACCGCACGGCCGTGCCGGCGACCAGGTCGTCGAACCGTGCCCAGGGCTCGGGGGTGTCGAGCATGGTCGGGTCCTTCCGCCGCCTGC
>NZ_JACBXB010000095.1 GCF_013870575.1 Pseudonocardia pini | reverse complement strand
TGCGGTCGGACGGTGATAAGGATCCTGAAAGTCTCGCCCGAGGTCAACCGGGCCGCTGTGGCTGCGGAAACAGTAACCGATTCCCGTACCTGCGACAAGACGCGGGATAGTGCGAGAGCCGGCGCCGCGGCAGCCGCTCCTCGCGGACCGCGGCCCGCCGACGCGGCAGGCCATTAGGGATGCTCAATAAGACTCCGGCGGGCTCACGCGCAGCTGAGGACCGGCATCGTCGCCGACCGCGGGCCCGGGTCCGGCCGGAGCGAGGCGATGGGCACGCGAGGGACACCGAGGCACCCGCCCGCCGACGGAAAGAGTGGACACTTCCGATCGCCGTCCCGTGCACTAGGGTGGACGACGTCGCGCTCGGCGGCGCACCGATGGCGGTTGAGGGTAGTCATTCACCGCCCCCGGGCTCCGCCAACCCACCACGGCTCCGAGCGGGGAGAAGCCCTTGAAGATCCACATCGACACCGCCAAGTGCGCCGGTCACGCGCAGTGCGCCGCCAACGGCCCGGACGTCTACGAGCTCGACGACGTGGGCTACGCCCTGCCGTTCGACGGCGAGGTGCCCCCACACCTGGAGCAGCAGGCCCGGCTCGGCGCCGATGCCTGCCCGGAACGCGCCATCACCATCGAGGACTGACCGGCCGCAGGCGGCGCGCCGGTCACCGGTCCCAGCCGGACAGACCGGCCAGGTGCCTGCGCATCCGCAGTCGGGCGACGCCGCCGTCCCCGGCCAGGAGTGCGTCCACGATGTCCGCGTGGGCCGTCGCCACCTGGGCCGGGGTGTCGGCGGCGGTGTCGAGGTCGACCCCGGCGACCGGGTCGGGGCCGTACAGGCGTTCCCACAGCTCCTGCAGGATCCGCAGGAACACCGCGAGCACCCGGTTGCCCGAGAGCTCCGCGAGCTCGGTGTGCAGTCCGTCCGGGCCCTGCGGCCCGGCCGCGAGGCGGGCGGCGACCGACGGTTCCGTCCATCGCTTCGCGACGAGCCCCAGGACACCGATCTCGACGGCCTCGCGCACGGCCCGCAGGTCACCCGGTCCGACGCCGCGATGGTCGAGGTAGAGCGCGACGGAGTCGACGCTGGCGCCCACCCGCGGCGCCGCCACGAAGAACCCGCCGCCGGTCCCGCGCCTGGTGGTGAGCACCCCGTGGAACTCCAGGATGCGCACGGCCTCGCGCAGCACTGCCCGGTTCACCCCGAACCGGGCCATCACCTCGTACTCGGAGCCCAGCCGCCGACCGACCGGCCACCCGCTCGCCACGATCTCGTCGTAGAGGGCGCCGGCCACGCCCGCGGCCCGTTTCGACCCGTGCAGCACCGCCGGGAGCCGAGGTCGGCGGCCGTCCACCCGCGGGTCGAGCGCCGTCATCCAGCCACTGACGGCGTCGAGGTGGGCCGCGGTCGTCGCCTCGGCCCGGGGGCGGTCTCCCGAGACGACGGCGTCGGCGATCGCGGAGTGCCGCTCCTCGGTGGCGAGCTTGACGCGGTCGAGCTCGTCCTGCGAGATCGCCCGCCCCGTCGCGGCGAACCGGGTGCCGAGCCGGTTCAGGACCGCGACGAACAGCTCGAGGGCGGGATTGCCGGACAGCTTCCCCAACTCGACGTGCAGGGCGTGCAGGGCGGCGACACCGCGTTCGTCCCGCCGCTCGCTCTCCCCCTGCAGGATCCGGCGGATCCGCCCGATCCCGAGCTCGTCGACCCGGCCCGCGGCGAGCCCCGCGGCCAGCGGTTCGAGCAGGATCGCGGCCTCCAGGACCTCCTGGACGCCGAGGCCGAGGTGTTCGAAGTAGATGACCAGGGCCTGGGTGACGGCTCCGGAGTCGGGCGCACACACGATCAGTCCGCCGTTGCGCCCGGGTCGCATCCGCCCCGCGCCGTGCTGCTCCACGAGCCGCACGGCCTCCCGTAGGACCCCGCGGCTGACGCCGTAGTGCTCGCAGAGCCCGGGTTCCGACCCGAGGACCTCGCCGACGGGCCAGCCCCGGCGCATGATCTCGCCCTCGATCTCCCGGGAGATCCGGCTCGCCAGGGTGCCGGTCACGAGGCCCCGGCCCGCGCCGTCCGGCGGAGGGATCCACCGGGTCGTCTCATACCCCCGAGGCTAGTTCAGCCCCTGCCGAGGGGCAATCAATCAGTGATCGCATTGTGGCGGACTCCGCGCCGAGGTCGCGGGCCCTCCCGGAGTCTCAGGCGGGCGAGCGCAGGCCCGCCCGTCTTCGCCGCGGAGTAGGGCCGGCGTCAGCGCGCTCCACGCGGGCGCAACCCTCGACGGGTCGACGGATAGAGGATACTTTGCCCGGGGAGCGGGGACCCGACGACCGGGCCGCGGGACACACCACGGAGGGTCTCCATGACGGCGCAGCGCGTCCTCGTCACCGGCGGCGCGAGCGGGATGGGCGCCGGTGCCGTGCAGGGCTTCGTGGCAGCCGGCGCGCACGTCGTGTCCTGCGACATCACCGAGGACGGCGGGAGCGCGATCGCGACGGAGGCGACCGCGCAGGGCCCCGGCGAGGCCCATTTCGTGCCGTGCGACGTCGCGGACGCCGCGAGCGTGACCGCGGCCTTCGATCGCGCAGCCGAGCTGTTGGGCGGCCTCGACGTGCTGGTGCACGCCGCCGGGATCGCGCCCGGCTCCGCCGCCGCCGAGATCGACCCCGAGCAGTGGGACCGGATCTTCGCCGTCAACGCCAGAGGCACGATGCTCACCAACCAGGCCGCCCACCGGCTCTTCGCCGGGGCCGGGGGCCGGATCATCAACTTCGCCTCCGGCGCGGGAGCGCACGGCTACCCCGGCAAGGCCCACTACGCCGCGACGAAGGGCGCCGTCCTGGCCTGGACCCGCAGCATCGCGCACGAGTGGGGACCCGAGGGGATCACGGTCAACGCCCTCGCCCCCGCCATCGCGACCCCCATGTACGCCGCGACCCGCGCCTCGATGACCGCGCACCAGCTCGCCGCGCACGACGCCTCGCTCGGTGAGCGGATGGCCGTCCGCGGCGCGCTGGGGGATGTCCGCCAGGACCTCGTGCCCGTCCTGCTGTTCCTGGCGAGCCCGGGGGCCGGGTTCGTGACCGGGCAGCTCATCGCCGTCGACGGCGGCATGCTGATGGTCCGCTGACCGGGGCCGCCGCGCTCAGCGCTCGATGATCATCGGCAGCGAGTCGATGCCCGCGACGCCTCCGCAGTGCATCGGGACGTGGGCGCCCTCCGGGATCCGGTAGTGCGGGATCCGGCGGTGCCACTCCTCCATCGTCACCCGCAGCTCCAGCCGGGCGAGGTGGGAGCCCACGCACCGGTGCGGTCCCGCGGCGAACGCGATGTGCCGGTTCGGGCTGCGGCGTAGGTCCACCGTCAGCGGGTCCGGGAACTCGCGGGGGTCCCGGCACGCGCTGGAGGAGCTCAGCCACACCCGGTCGCCCTTCTTCATCGCGACGCCGGCGAACTCCGTGTCCTCCCGGACCGTGCGGGCGTCGTTGACGAACGAGTTCACGCGCAGCAGCTCCTCGATCGCGGACGGCACGACCGCCTCGTCGTCGAGGATCTGCTGCCGGTGCCCGGGGTTGCGGGCGAGGTGCCACCAGAACCAGCTGTGCGCGGACATGACGGTGTCCAACCCGGCCATGAAGAGCAGGAAGACCGAGCGCAGCACCTCCTCCCGCGTGAGCTGCTCGCCGTCGACCTCGCTCGCGATGAGCACGCTGACGAGATCGTCTCCAGGGTGCTCGGTCCGGTGGTCGATCAGCGTGGTCAGGTAGTCGTTGATCTCGATGCCCGCCTGCCGCTTGGCGTCGAGGCCCGCGCCGATCTGGGCGCTGTGCAGCAACGTGTTGTTCCAGGTCAGGAACTCGCGGTAGCGCTCGAACGGCAGGCCCATCATGTCGACGAAGATCTGCGTCGGGAACTTCTCGGCGTAGTCGGTGACGAAGTCGATCTCGCTCCGCCCGGAGTCGAGGATCCGGTCGATCAGCTCGTTGGCCAGGACCCGCGCCTTCTCCTCCAGGGCCCGGATCCGCTTCGGCGCGAAGACCGGGTTGATCAGCGCCCGGTACTTGGTGTGGACCGGCGGGTCGAGCTCGATGGGGAGCAGCTTGTGACCGCCGTACCCCGGGCCGCCGGGCAGGCCCGTGGGCGAGGACGAGAAGAGCTCGGGGCGCTGGAACACCTCGCGCTGGTCGGCGTAGCGGGTCACCGCCCAGAAGCCCTCGTACACGGGGCTGTAGAAGACCCGGTACCGCTCACGCAGCTCGTCCATGAACCCGACGGGGTCGCTCGTGACGATCGTGTCGTTGTGATGGTCGAGGCGGTGCACCAGGTCGTCGGGGACGTGCGCGGGCACGTCCACCTCCTCCGGCGGGCGCTCCGAGGCGGGTGCGGTCATGGCGTCTCTCCTGCCTGCGAGATCGTGGTTCGAGGGTCGCTCAGGGGCACGCTGGCGAGGACGGCGTCGACGTCGGCGGCAGGACCGCCGAACCACCGTCGCAGGACCTCTGCGCGTCCGATGTGGAGGCCGCTGTCGTGCTCCCACGTGTAGCCCATGGCACCGTGCACCTGGACGACCGCCTCGCCGTTGCGCGCCGCGGCCTCCGCGGCGAGCGAGCGTGCCCCGTGCGCCAGGCCGGGCAGGTCGGCCTCGACCTTGCCCCCGCTGTCCAGGGCCAGCGCGGCGTAGACGAGGTGGGCGTCCGCGGCCTGCGTCCGCATCCACATGTCGGCGCAGCGGTGCTTGATCGCCTGGTAGGTGCCGATCGGTCTGCCGAACGCCTCGCGGGTGCCCGCGTGCTCCACGGCCATCTCCGTGGTCCGCTGGGCGCTGCCCACGAGGGCGGCGGCCGAGAGCAGCAGCCCGCGCAGGTACACCGGATCGGCGTCGGCGGGCAGCACGGCGAGGGGCGCGACCTCGAGCTCGGCGACCAGGGTCGAGATCGTGGGGTCGACGGACGGGACCGCGGCGGACCCGTCGGGGGCCGGGACCAGCACGGCGACCTCCGGGGTGACCACGACGAGCACGTCGGCCCGCTCGGGGTCGAACGAGGCGAACCGCCCGGACACCCGTTCGGCGGTCACGGTCGCGGCCCCGGGCACGGGCTCGGCCCAGGCGGCCCGCAGCGTGCCCGAGAGCAGCCCCTCGGCCTGGGAGTCGGCGCCACCGAGGACGGCGATGCGGGCCGCGAGCACCATGGGGAGCAGCGGACCGGGCGACACGGCCCGGCCGATCTCCCGGAAGACCGCGATCTCCTCCAGCAGGCCGTACCCGGCCCCGCCCCGGGACTCGGGCAGCCCGAGCCCGAACCAGCCCAGCTCCGCGGCCCGGCCCAGCAGTGCGGCGTCGACCACGGCACGGCCGTCGGCGACCGCGTGTGCCTGGTCGGGGCCGAGCCGCTCGGTCAGGAACTCCCGGGCCAGCGCCGTGATCTCGGCCTGGTCGGCGTCGGCAAGGACGTCCATGGTGCTCCCTTATCGAGGAAGGCCGAGCACGCGCTCGCCGACGACGTTGCGCTGGATCTCGGCGGTGCCCGCGCCGATCGTGCTGGCGAAGTGCCGCAACCAGTGCCCGGACCAACCCTTGCGCCAGTGGGCGACGAACGCGAGGCCCTCGACCCCGAGTACGTCCATCGCGGCCCGGCCCAGTCGCTGGTTGGCCTCACCGAGGTAGAGCCGCATCATCGAGCCCTCGGGGCCCGGGGCACCGGTGCGTTCGAGGGTGGAGATGCTGCGGTAGGACAGCGAGCGCAGTGCGCCGGCGACGGTCTTGAGGTCGGCCAGCTGCCGGGCGACGCCGGCGTCGTCGAGGGCTCGGCCGGTGCCGCGCGGGCCCGGCCGCGACGCGGCCTCGACGACGAGGGCGTCCACGGTGCGCTCGAAGGACACCTGGTCCGCCATGAAGGCGGTGCCGCGTTCGAGGGTGAGCGTCGACATGGCGACCTTCCACCCGTTGTGCAGCCCGCCCACGACGTTGCCCAACGGGACCCGCGCCTCGTCGTAGAAGACCTCGCAGAAGTGCAGGTCGCGGGCCATGGTCTTGATCGGACGGACGGTGATGCCCGGACTGCGCAGGTCGATCAGCACCCAGGTGAGGCCCTTGTGCCGCGGCCGCTCCGGGTCCGTGCGGACCAGGCAGAAGTGGAAGTCGGCGATCTGGGCGTAGGAGCTCCAGATCTTCTGTCCGGTGACGACGAGCTCGTCTCCGTCGACGACGCCGCGGGTCCGGAGCCCGGCGAGGTCGGATCCGGCCTCGGGCTCGGAGAAGCCCTGCGACCAGACCTCCTCGCCGCGCAGGATCCGGGGCAGGTGCGCGGCCTGCTGCTCCGGCGTGCCCTCGATCGTGAGGGCGGGGCCGCCGTAGTTGACCGCGGAGAACAGGCTGCCGATGTAGGGGGCGCCCGCGCGGGCGTACTCCTCGTGCCAGATCAGCTGCCGGACCGTCGACAGGCCGAGGCCGCCGTGCTCGGTCGGCCAGCTGACCCCGGCCCAGCCGCCGTCGAACTGTCGGCGCTGCCAGGCGGAGTCGAACTCGCGCATCTCCGGGCCCTCTTGGGGCCGGGGGTCGCGCGGGACGTTGGTCGCGAGCCAGTCGCGGGCCTGCTCGCGGAACCGCTCGTCCTCGGGGGAGAACGCGAGATCCATGGTGCTCCTGTCGGGTCGTGTCGCTCGGGGCTGCGCAGACACCCCCTAGCGCCCGGTCCAGACCGGAGGCCGCTTCTCGGCGAAGGCCCGCGGACCCTCCGCGGCGTCCGCCGACCGCCGGTTCCGCGCGATCTCGTCCGCGGTCAGCTGCCACGCCTCGACCTCGGCCGGGATCCGGCCGTCGCGGATCCCGAGCGCGATCCGCTTGCTCGCCTGCACCGCCAGCGGCGCGTTGGCGGCGATCACCCCCGCGAGCTCGAGCGCGGTGTCCAGCACCCGCTCCGCGGGCACGACCCGGTTGACCAGGTTCAGCTCGAGGGCCCGGGAGGCACTGATGGGCTCGCCGGTCATGACCAGCTCGAGACCGACGCGGTGCGGCAGCTGCTCCACGATCCGGAACGCCCCTCCCGCGCCTGCGATGAGACCCCGCTTCACCTCGGGCAGCCCGAAGCTCGCCGTCTCGGCCGCGACCACCAGGTCCCCCGCCAGGGCCAGCTCCGTGCCGCCGCCGACGGCCGTGCCGTTCACCGCGCAGATCGTCGGCGTGCTGATCGGGTGCGTGGCCCAGCCCAGGAAGCCCCAGTGCTCCCGGCCGGGCGGCAGGATCGGCTCGCCCCGGGAGATCGCCTTCAGGTCCGCCCCCGCACAGAACGCCTTGTCCCCGGCCCCGGTGAGGACGACGGCCCGGATGTCCGGGGCGGCGTCCGCCTCCTCCAGCAGGTCGCCGACGACCAGGCACATCTCCTGGTTGACGGCGTTGCGGGCCTCGGGCCTGTTCAGAGTGACCAGCAGGACGTGGCCGCGGCGCTCGGCGAGCACCGGCCCGTCCGTGATCGGCGTGCCTGCTGAGACCGCGTCGTGCACGGCCTCGGTTCGTGTGGTGTCGGTCGACATGTCCCGTCCTGGTCGCAGCGGTGCGCGGTCGGCAGCCTAATCGTTAACTGTTTGACGTACAAGCAGCCGAGGCCGGAGCCGGTGGTTCGCCGCACCCCTCCCCCGGCCCTCCCTCGCGGGCGCCGAGGCCGACCGTCGCCGGTGCCGCCTCAGGCCCGCGCCGGGACCAACGCCCGGCGCGGCGCCTCCACCTGGGCGTCCGCCCAGCGGCGGGCGACGGTGATCGGGAGCGAGCCGAACCCGTGGACGACCCCGTCCAGGTTGTGCAGCTCGACGGAGACCCCGGCCTGCAGCATCCGCCAGGCGTAGACGATCCCCTCGTCCCGCAACGGGTCGAGCTCGGCGGTGAGGACGAACGAGGCGGGCGGACCGCCCAGGTCGGCCACCCGTGCCGGGGCCGCGTACGCCGGGTGCGGAGGAGTCCCGGTCCCCGAGGGCGAACCCGCCGCCGTGCACCACGACGACGACCGGCAGCGGACCTTCGGCCTCCCGCGGCCGGTGCACGGTGACCGGGAGCGGTTCCACCGGTTCCGCTAACGGTATAACGTGCGACACACGCGGCGCCGGCGCCGCGCCACCCCGACATCGACGTTCCGGAGGCAGAAGTGCAACTCGAGCTGTCCGCTCTCCACCCGTGGGCACACGGCGTGACCCGCCCCGAGGGCATCGCCGAGGCCCCCGACGGCACCGTCTGGGTGAGCGACAAGGGGACGGCCGCCGCCCGGGTCGACGAGGACGGCACGATCCATGCCCTCGGTGATGCCGGCGGCGAGCCGAACAGCCTCAACTTCCTGCCCGACGGTCGGCTGCTGATCGCCGACTTCGAAGGGCACCTGCAGACCCTCGACACGGCGACCGGAGCGGTCGAGTCGTTCGTGGACTCGGTCGACGGCAGGCGGGTCACCCACAGCAACTACGCACTGGCCGACGCGAACGGGTTCGTCTGGGCCACCGAGTCGACGAGGTTCGAGCACCCCGGCCCGGACACCATCCCGCAGATGCTCGGCAACCCGGACGGTTGGCTGTTCGTCCGCCGCCCGGACGGCAGCGCGGAGATCCTGGCCGAGGGCCTCGCCTTCGCGAACGGGCTCGCGCTGTCCAACGACGGCAGGCACCTGTTCGTGGCCGAGACCTTCACCGGCCGGATCAGCCGGGCCGAGATCCGGGCCGGTGGCGGCATCGGTCCGCTGGAGGTGTTCTGCGAGATCCCCACCGACGGTCTCGAGGCGCAGTACATGACCCCGGGTCCCGACGGCATGGCGTTCGACGAGTCCGGCCTGCTGTGGATCTGCGTGTACAACCGCAACGCCCTCGCGGTGGCGGACCAGGACGGCAAGGTCGAGACCGTGGTCGCCGACCCCGAGGGCACCGTCTTCGGCTGGCCCACCAACCCGGTGTTCGTCGGGCCCGATCGCCGCACGCTCGTCGTCGGGGCGATCAGCCAGCCGTTCGTCACGCGCACCCGGGTCGAGACGCCGGGCGCACCGCAGCCCTACCGGATCACCACGCCCGCGGCGGGATAGGGCGTGTCCTCGCCCGCCCGCGCCACGGTCGAGCTGAGGGCCCGACCGTGGCTCTCGGGCCTCGCGTTCCCCGAGGGCCTGCGCTGGCACGCCGGCAGGCTGTGGTTCTCCGACATGGTGGGCCGCGCCGTCCACACCGCGCTCCCCGACGGGACGTCACGAGTACTGACCGAGGTGCCGGGGCGCCCGTCGGGGCTGGGTTTCGGCCCCGACGGGTCGCTGTGGGTCGCCTCGATGCGCGGCAGGCGGGTGCTGCGTTACTCCGGCGGCACCGATCCGGGCGGCGACCTCCGGGTCGTGGCCGACGCCCGGCCCGCGGGCTGGCGAGCACTCAACGACATGCTCGTCGATCCCGCGACCGGCCACGCCTACGTCGACGGCTACACCGACGACGACGAGGCCGGAGCCGTCCTGCTGGTCCGGTCCGACGGGAGCGTCGAGACCGCGGCGGAGCTCGCCTATCCCAACGGTCTCGTCCTCCTCCCGGGCACCCGGGAGCTGGTCGTGGCGAGCACCGTCGGCGCCGAGCTCCGCTCGTACCTCGTGCGAGACGACGGACGGCTCGACCCCCACGGCGTGTTCGCGCCGCTGCCGGGCCGCAGTCCCGACGGACTCGCCGTCGACGCCGCGGGTGGCGTGTGGACGGCCTGCTACACGACCGGCGAGTTCGTCCGGGTCGAGCGCGGCGGCGCGGTCACCCACCGGGTGGACGTCGGGGCGGACTGGGCCGTGTCGTGCGCGCTCGGCGGTCCGGACGGCGTCACCCTGTACCTGGCGCGGGCCAGGACCACCCGCGACCGCTACGACGCCGGGGACTCGGACGGCTGGGTCGACGTGGCCACCGCACCGGTGCCGGCACCCGCCTGAGCCGAGCCGCGCCCCCGGGATGGCTCCCGGGGGGCGCGGCTCGCCGCTCAGCTCTCCTTCGTCAGACCGACGTAGCGCAGGTCGAAGATGCCCTGGTAGTCCGCCCGACCCATGCTGTCGACGCCGACCACCCGCTTCGACGTCTGGATCAGCGACGGGACCTTGTTGAGGTACAGGTCGAAGGCCTGCTCGTTCGCGATGGTGGACGCGCTCTGCAGGACCTGGTCCCGCTGTTCCTCCGACAGCGCGGGGTCGAAGGCCTGGGCGACCGCCGCGGAGAACTCGGCGGGCACCGGCCCCGGGAACGCGGAGGGCACGAGGTAGTTGCGCGACAACGTCGTCGCCGCGGTCTCGTAGCCCACCCGGACCTGCATGAACGAGTCGTACTCGGTGTCCGGCTTCCACTGCTGGAGCGCCTGGATCGGGTCCATCGGCACCAGGTTCACGGTGATCCCGACCTGCGCGAGCTGGGCCTGCACGGCCTGGGACATCTCCGTGACCGGCGAGTACGACGGGACCAGCATGGACATGGTGAACCCACCGGCCAACCCGGCCTGGGCGAGCAGGTCGCGGGCCTTCTGCTGGTCGTAGGTGTAGGGCATCGGCGGGCTGGTGAGGTGACCCGCGTAGAGGTCGGACAGCGGCTGGTCGGCGGCGGGGGTCTGGCCGTCGAGCAGGGCCTTGCTGATCGCGTCGCGGTCGATCGCGAAGTTCATCGCCTGCCGGACCCGGACGTCGGACAGGTGCGGCCGGTTGGTGTTGAGCCGCACGGGCTGCATCTGCCCCGACTTCGCGTAGACGGTGACCGGGTAGTCGTCCCCGAGCCGGGTCGCCACGTCGAACTGCTGGGGCTGGAGGAGGGTGAAGTCCGACTGGTCCCCGCGCAGACCGTTGATGCGCGCGTTCGGGTCCGGGATGCCCTTGATCTCGAGCCGCTTCACCTTGGCCGCCTCGGGATCCCAGTAGCCCTCGCGGCGCTCGTAGACGACGCCGTCGTTCAGGTTCACCTGGGTCGCGACGTACGGTCCGGAACCCTCGGGAGCCCGGTCGAGATCCGGTTTGGTCAGCGCCTTCGGGTTGATGATGCTGCCGTAGCCGGTGGACAGCACGTACGGCAGGTCGGCGGCCGGGCGGGTGGTCGTGACGACCAGCGTCCGCGGGTCCTTCGCCTCGATGGTGTCGATCATCGCGAGCTGGCCCTTGGCCGTGGACCCCTCGACCGTGCGGGCCCGTTCGAGGCTGGCCTCGACCGCGGCCGCGTCGACCGCCGAGCCGTCGGAGAAGGTGGCGTCACCGCGCAGGTGGAAGGTCACGGAGCGGGACGCGGGGTCGAACTCCCAGGACTCGGCCACCATCGGGGCGAGCTCGGCACCGGCGGACGCGTGGACCATCTGGGTCAGCCGGTCGTAGACCGGCGAGATGTACGGGAACTGTCCGGTCTCCGACGCCGCCTTGTGCGGGTCGAGCGGCATGGCCGGGATGACCCAGGTGACCCGCAGGGTGGCGTCCCGGTCCAG